>NZ_CAUVXP010000098.1:0-22907 GCF_963555955.1 Protofrankia sp. Cas3 | reverse complement strand
ATCTGGTGTTGTGGCAGGAGCATCAGATTCACATCGTTAAGCGCCCCCGACAGTAGGGGGGTGGATCAAGGAGCGGGGCTGACGTGCGTACATGGCGAGACAACGGAGGGAGTCACACTGGTTGTGGGTATCGACCGACGAGCCGGGGTACTTATCCATCGCGCAGCGATGGACGGGGAGCGACGATGTGAGGTGAGGTGCGTGCCCCAGCCCCGCGACGCCGCGTCCCCTATTGCTGGTCGCTCTTGGTAGGCGTTTGGGTTGGAATATGTCTGAGGAGACCGTGGCCCGGCGGATGTGGCGGCTGTTCGAACCGGTGCACGCCGTTACCTACTTCGCGCCGGCCTGCGCCGCGGCGTTCGAGGACGCCGGCCTGCGCGGATTCTGGCGTGGGTACTTCGCCGGGCGGGCGGCGCCACTCGGCCCGGTCGGCGCGGCGCCGGTCATCGGGTGCTTCTTCGGGTTCGCACCGACGATGGTCGCATTGGCGCTGCCGGATATCTGGACGCGGATCTCCCCCGAGAAGGCGCTGACCGCGCGGCTCGACGGTGCCCGCGCCGCCCTTGGCCCGCTGCTGGAGGAGACCAGGCCGGCCGAGCTCGCAGAGCTTACCGGGCTGATGCGGACCGCGGCCGAGCACGCCACGGTCCCCGGCCGGGTGCTCGCCGCTGCGAACGCGGCGCTGCCCTGGCCACAGGATCCGCTCGGCATCCTGTGGCATGCGGCGACTATCCTACGCGAGCACCGCGGCGACGGTCACGTGGCAGCCTTGGTCACCGCCGGTCTCGACGGCCCCGAGACCGGCGCCTGGCGGGTCAGCATGGGTGGGATCGGCCGCGAGGACTTCCAGCGGGTGCGCGGCTGGTCGGACGACGAGTGGATCGCCGCCACCGGCCGGCTGTGCGCCCGTGGCTGGCTCGACAGCGCCGGCGGCCCAACGGAGGCGGCGCTGCTGGCCTTCCACAGCATCGAGGTGACGACGGACCGTATCGCCAGCCCGGTCTGGGACGCGCTCGGTCCGGACGCCGTCGAACGGTGCGTCGCGGCGCTGACCCCCATCGCGAGCCGCGCCGCCGCGCTTCTCCGCTGGCCGAACCCGATCGGAGTGCCCGACCCGCGCGGGTCGGCGTCCACGTAGTCCGCCCCCTCTTACAACGCCTGCCGGGTGCTGAGGTTCGGCTGGAATGTCGCCGGCTACCGGCTGCTCACTCGCGACGCCGCGCGGTACCGGACGTACTTTCCGAAGGTCGAGCTGATCGCACCCTGATGTTCGATGTCGAGATATCCCCCGACGCCTTTCGTCGAACATTCACGGCGAGGTTCTCGCGAGTAGGTACCTCCGGAAGATGGTCGGATTTCGGGTAGTTGATGCTGGATGTTTGTTTGCTGTCTACGCGGTGGCTCGTCTGAACCTGGTCAGTATCCATCCATGGCGGGACGGTAACGGGCGGATGTCGCGCTGCCTGCAGGCTCCAACCGCCGGGTCGGCCCTGGGGACCGACGTGATGTTTGGCCGCTACTGCCAGGAGGCGGCGCGCGGGGCGATCACGAGCACCACCCGGCGGGCCGCGTCCGGAAGGTCGTCATAGGCCAGGTTGTAGCGCTTGGCGAGAACGTCGAAGAATTCGCCGGCCGGGTCCGGTTCGATGGCCTCGACCTCACCACGGACTTCGAGGTACCGGTATGGCTGGTCAGGGTCGTGCACGGACAGGGCGATCCGGGAGTCTGCGACGGCGTTGCGCCCCTTCTGTCGGTCGCTGGTAGTGGTGAGGCGTAGCCGCCTGCCGTCCCAGGCGTACCAGACGGGGTTCGTCTGGAGCCGACCGTCCGGGCGGAGTTGGGCGACGTGGGCGAACAGGGGGCGCTCGAGCAGGTCCAGATGGCTTGCGGGAATTGGCATGGCTTCTCGCCTCAGTCGCTTGGCAAACGGATGCCGCCCACCATATCAGGGTACGAACATTTATCAGAGTTCTGTTACCATCGCCGTGTCGGCGGGCGCCCCACCGCTCAACGCTGCCGTCGCCCGCATCAGGAGCGAGCGAAGGGAGCTCAACTCGGCGCTGGTGAAGGCGTCGGCGAGCCGCCGCTCAACCGCGATGGCCGCCCGATCAGCGGCGGCCAGCAGCTCGTTGCCGGTGTCGGTGAGGTGGGCCAGGGAGACCTTCCCGTGTACGGACGAGCCGACTCGCGACACCAGAGCCTTGCTCTCCAGCGTCGCGAGCAGGCTCGCCATCGACTGCGGTGTGACGTTGCAACGACGTGCCAGTTGCGCCCCGGACGAGCCGGGGACCTGAGACAGCGCCAGCATCGCCGCGTACTGCGGTACGGTCAGGCCGAACGCTCGCAGCGCCTCAGCCTTCTCCCGCATGAGGGCCTGCTCGGCCCGTTTGATCGCCAGCCCCGGACGGGACTCGGGATCGGCGAGGAACGAAGCCTCCGCTCCGAGCGAAAGTCCGGGATCGCCTACCGGGGTCGCGCCTTCCATTGGTCCAGCCTGCCATCAACGCGCTGGTGTGAGGTGTGGGGGCCAGTCGACCACCGAGACCCCTGTCAAACGCAAGCATAACCGGTATCGATCCTCATCCAAAGGGTGGCGGCACGCAGCGCCACGCTTGCCTGCCACGGGTACGTACCCATACCCTGATCCGGATGAAGGGAACTTCTCGTGGCTGACGCCAACATCCGCATCCCCACCGATGCGCGCGACCGGCTCGCTGAGATCGCGGCGGCCGAGGGCTTGTCCTTGCGCGCTTATCTCGCCCGTCTGGCGAGCACCCTGCTCACGCCGGCCGAGCGCGCGGCGCGTGCCGAGCAGGCCCGTGCGGAGCTGCTGAAGTGGAACGGCTACGACCTCACCGAGGCGGAGGCTGCGCAGGTGGACGCCGATCTTGATCGTCGATTGGCAGAGATACGTACCCGGTGACCGGAGCGCTACACGTCATTCTCGACGGCACCGCCCTGGTTGCCGCCGGCCGCGGCAACGTCCTGGCTTCTCGCCTCATCCACCGGGCACACGTGGAGTCGGGGTGGTTCCTCTATGCCGCGGCGTGTGCGCTGGTCGAAGCCGACCGGGCCCGCCCCGGCACGGCCGAACACGTCGCAGCCCTGCCCGCCATCACCGTCGTCGACCTGGATCTACCTGCTGCCCTCTGGGTTGCTCAGGACGTCACCTGGGCGCCTGCGCACAGTCGGTATGCCGCCGAGCCGACACCCGATCGTCCCGAACGCGCAGTCATCGCCACCGGCTCCCCGGACCGATGGAGGGACCAGCCGGTTCGCATTCTCGATCTCAGCCCTTGACACCAGCGCTCTTAGCGGCGGTTCACCGGTGGGTTCCGCTGAGCTGGAGGCCGAGGACGCCCAGCACCACCAGCAGCAGCGAGACGACCCGCAGGAGGTTCAGAGTCTCCCCGTAGGCGACCACGCCGATGATCACAATCACCGCGGTACCGACCGCGGACCACACCGCGTAGGCGACGCCGATCGAGATCTGCCGCAGCACGAGCGACAGCAGGTAGAACGAGAGCGGGTAGCAGACGCAGACCACAACCGACGGCCACAGCCGCGTGAACCCGTCGGACGCACGCAATGACGTGGTCGCGATGATCTCTGCGGCGATCGCCACGGCCAGCTGCAGAGCCACAACCATTCCCGTACCGTATCCGGGTCTGGTCAGCTCCGGACCGTGATGTGCCGTAGCGCGAATTCCGGGCTTGTCTTCCCCGCGACCTCCGGCGGCTCACCACATACCAGAACGGGCACGTCGCGGGCGACCTCAACCACCGCGACAGCGCTGGCCTCCCCGGTCGGCCCGCACCAGGCGAGCTCCACGGTCGCGGCCCGTCCGCCGTCGGTGACCTCGGTCCGCGAGGAGGTGATCTCGTGGTCGAGCCAGCCCCAGCCGAACCGTTCGAGCAGCTCCCGCTCGACTACCTGCCCCCACGGGTCGAGCGCGGTGGTGCCACGATACCTGTCACGCAGCGTGTCCGGATGACTGGAACGGCGCACGATCCCGTCTAGCGTCGACGCATCGAGAAACCCCCAGGCCCGCCCGTCGGGGAGCGTGAACCCGGTCGGGGCGAACCGGTGCCCGCCGGTGTGGCTGCAACGGCGAACCCGTACGCCGGGCCAGGCCGACGCCGCTTCGATCTGCAGGCGGACTCCGTTCCTGCCGCAGCACCGGTCCCGTTGACCATGACCGCAGAGCAGGACCTCGGCGGGCGCTGCCTGCACGATCGTGTCGCCATTAGCGCTATCCGTGCTATCCGTCGCATCCATGGCATCCATGCGGTCACCCGCGTCGAGGAGCCGGATGAGCGCATCGACAAGTCGATCACGAGGCACTGTGTGGTCGATGCCCAGGAAACGGTTGGAGCCCGCTCGACGCCACCGGGTGATCAGCACGCCCGCTCGCGGGTCGAGGTCGTCAATGCCCTCATCGGCCGGGCGCACCGCGAGCAGCCTGGTCCGGTTCAGACCACCGGGCCGGGAATGACGCAGGGCCGCCGCGAAGGCCGGGATTTCACTCACGTCGCGTGGCCACGGCGCGGGCGTCTCGACCAGCAGCAGCGTGTCGCAGGTCAGGGCCGATCCGATCGGGTCGACGCCCTGCTCCCGCGTCCACGGCGCACAGCGGAACGACAGCGTTGAGGAAGTGGTTTCGACGCTCATGGCCCCGCACCACCTTCATGATCGCCGAATTCCAGAAGAATCGTAGACTCCTCTTTATCACGAGCTCACCGACGGCGTGGGCGACGGGAAGCCGGTCGACGACGTCGGCACGACCTGCGGGGTAGGAACGGGCGGTGTGGGTACCGGCGAAAAGGAATGGACAGGCAACGGCTCAACGGTCGTCAGTGGTTCGGGCGGTGACGGCCCCGTCGTGACAATGGCGGTGATTTCGGTGGTCGGAGTCACCCCGGTCGGGCCGACGGTGCCCGGCGGAATCACACCAGGCTCGGGCACCAGGGATTTGGATCCGGTGGGGCCCGACCGGATTTCCGGTGTCGGGCCACCGTCCGCGCCCTCAGGCGTCGCGGCTCGGCGTTTTGTCGTACCGGTCGGTACCGCCGCCGGACCCCCTGGAGCCGTGCCCGGCGCCCCCAACACGGGCGTCACCCGCGGTACCGGGTCCAGCAGCGAGTTCCGCGCCGCTCCTTGAGTCGCGTAAAGGAACGCGGACACAAGGATCAGCATCACACCGACGACGCCGGAACCGGCCTCGAGCCAAGGCCGCGCGCGAATTCGCAGCCACCAGGTGGGCGTACGTCGGCGCCTCTTCACCCGATCCCCTTACCTACTGTACTTTTCCCCACCTCACCGGTAGGTTCCACACATCCAGTAGGACGAGTCACGACCCGTTCGGGTTGCGATGTGGCCTCGCCCGATCCGTCGCGTCCGTTGCCCGATCCGTCGCGCGGCGGCTGTCTGGCAGGACGCCAGATCTCGGTTCTCCGCCCAGGTCCTCGGGCCGGGCATAGAGCGCCCGGCACACGATGATCGCCTGTTACTCCGGCGCGGGCTTCGACCCGGACCCGCTGACCTCAACCAACGGTGATCAAGTATTGACCATCGGCCTGAACGAGTTGTACAAGCAGCATGAGCAGTAGGAGCAGCCCTCAAGGATGTGATTCTGGTGCTGGTCCAGCAGCATGAGAATCACATCCTTCGGCTCTGTGGACCGCCGGGTCCTTGCTGTGGACCGCAGCGTCCTTCAGCGGCCGCCGAACATGCCGCCCCGGCCGTGCCCCTGCCCACCGTGCCCCGGAGCATCGTGGTGACCCTGCATCTGGTTGCCGGCGAAGCCAGCCTCGCCAAAGCCGAAGTGTCCAGCGAGCCCCGCACCGGCGAGCGCGTTGTACGGCGGGAGCAACTCACATGGTTGGACGATCACGTAGCCGTCGCCCGAGAACTGCATCTGCCAGCCCTCTCCGGTGTTGCCGCGCGGCCGCCAGGCCGACGACGACGTCACTGCGGCCTGCATCGACACCTGCAGGCTCGATGACCAGCCCACCACCGCGTCGGCGTCCGCAAAGTAGTAGTTCTGTGGCGTGACGCGCATCACCAGCGGCGCGCCCGACGTCACCACCGCGACCTTCCCGTTTCCGGACAGCTCCACCTGGTAGCTACCAGCTCCGGCGATCGAGACCTGGGAATCTATGCGGACGACGTTCCAGTACAGATCCCGGTCGAAGGCGAGCACGTTCTTGCCGTCCACGGTCAGACCGTCACCGGCAAGGTCGAGGATATGCACATCCTGGCCCTGATTGGCAAGAAAGACCGTGCCTGCGCCGGATACCATCATCAGGTTCAGGCCCTCGCCACCCGAGAACAGCGAACGGAACTGGTGGCCCCAGCCCTCCCAGTGTGCGTCAAAGGTCGCGCCACCCTGATAGGCGACCATCGCACCCTTGCGGGCGTAGAACTCCCGCATTCCCTCGGCGCCGAGCGTCGCCTTGAGCATCTTCCCGTTCTGCAGGGTGAAGCGTTCCCCCGACTGCACCTCGGGATTGCCCAACAGGCTGCTGCGAATCCCCCCTCCCGGACCGCCGGGCGGGCCGGGAGGCATTCCCGGCATCCCACCGGACGGTCCGCCCGGGAATCCACCGTGACTCATCGTCGCATCCTCTCACCCACGGACCGACAGGTTCGGTCGCTCGTCCTCGCTCGGCTGCACCACGACGAAACCCTGACCCGAGAAGCCGAGTTGGAACGCCTCACCCGAACCGCGTCCGATCAGACCGCCCAGACGCGCGGTACGCCGCGGCTGGACCTGTAGGCCGTCGGTATAGGCGACCAACGCGTCGGTGTCGACGAACGTCGGAGCCTCCCGGGTGTCAAGCACGATCGGGGTGCCCTTCGCGGTCATCGCGACCCAGCCATGGCCGCGGATGACCACGTTGAACATGCCCATCCCGGACAGCATGTTCACCCCGCGGACGCGTTCGATCCCCCACTGGAGGGTTGTGTCGAACGCGAGGATGTTCTTGCCGTTGACCGACAGGCCCTCGCCAGCGAGCTGCGTGACGATGACCTCCTTGCCGTAGTCGGCCAGGTAGAGCAGGCCCTGGCCGACAGCGGTCATCAACGGCACGCCCTCGCCGGTTGCCCACGAGGAAGCGATCCGTCGCAACTGTGGCGGCTGCGGGTTGAAGTCGATCAGACCCTCATAGGCGATCATTGAGCCGACCCTGGCGAACAGGTCCTGCCCAGGCTGCATGACAACCTTAGCAATCTTGGAACCGTGCCTGCTCATCCGGTCCATGATCTGAGTCTGGCCGAAGTGATCCATCAGTGTTCCGTGCACCGCAGCCTCCTCCAGGTTTCTCATGGGCCTCCGGGCGTGCGAGACAAACCATGATCGCACACCCTTTGGCCCTACTGGCTTCCCTCGGGCCTCCGGGCGTGCGAGACAAACCATGATCGCACACCCTTTGGCCCTACTGGCTTCCCTCGGGCCTCCGGGCGTGCGAGACAAACCATGATCGCACACCCTTTGGCCGGCTGGACCTCTAGACCTCGTACGGCTGGACAACCACGAAATGCCCCTGGAAACCCATGAACTGCAGGGCGAGGGACTCACCGCTACTACCGGCGTAGATCTGGCGGGAGATGCGTACCTGGGTCGAGACGCTCACCCGCATTCCGGACGTCCAGGCCACCAGCGCGTTCATGTCGGCGAATGTGGGCCCGGCGACGTTGAGCGTCATCGGCGTTCCCCTGGTCATCACCACGATCGAGCCCTTACCGGACACCTCGAAATGAAAGAAGCCACCACCTGGGATGCCGGCGCTCTCGATCCTCTTGATCTCGGTGTGCAGGGTACTGTCGAACGCCAGGATGTTCTTGGAGTTGATACACAGGGACTGGCCGTCCAGCTCGACGATGTGCAGGTCGGCGGCGTCGTGGGCGAGGAAGACCTCACCGCGCCCCTTGCACGTCATAAGCTTCAGACCCTGCCCCGTGAGCTTGTTCTCCAGCATCCCGCGCAGGCCGGAGCCCTTGTAGTCGAAGTCGATGTCGCCCTGGTAGGCCACCATGGACCCGCGCAGTGCGAGCACATCGGGGCCCTGGCCGAGGGTCGCCTTGACGAGTTTGGCATTCTGCTGTGTCCACCGGCCGGCCGTGGGGACCTCACGGTAAGGGTCCAGGCTGTTCATCGCGCCCGGCGCCACCGGCTGGCCCTGCGACGGCAGGATCTCGGTCAGGCCGGCCCCCCCGGGTGCCTGCGTGCCGTACCCGGCCCCGGGTTGCGCCGGGTAGCCGGGTTGCGGTTGGCCGGCCCCCGGCTGGCCGGACCCCGGCTGCGGTTGAGCCGGTGCGAGTGGCGCGGACGGAGCAGACCCCGATGCCGGGACCCCTGCCGGCTTGGCATAACCCGTCTCGGGCACCGGAGGCGCCACGGTCCGGGTGGCGCCGGGTGGCGGACCGAAGCCGTCCGGCGCTGCCGGTGGTGGTGGGGTCGGCGTGTCCTCCACATCCCCGCCGAAGGACCGGATCAGCTCGGCGAGCCCGCCGTCGAAACCCTGCCCGACCGCCGCGACCCGCCAGACCCCCTTACGATAGAGATCACAAATCATGACGGCGCGTTCGCTGGTGAAATCCGCGCCGCTGAACGCGTAACGCAGGACCTCGCTGCCACCGACGACGATCCGGAAATAACCCGACGAGATCTGGGACGCGGCCCCGGCTCCGTCGATCGCCGCGCAGAACGACAGCTTGTCGATACCCGCCGGCACCTTCTCCAGCGTCACCCGGAACGACTGGATGTCACCGGCCTGCTCGCCCAGTAGCTGGATCGACGCTTCGGGCGAGGTGGGCTGGTTGAAGAAGACAAAGTACCGGTCGTCGGACAGCTTGTCGTTCGCGTCCAGCCCGAAGCAGGACACGTCCCAGGTCAGGCCGGGCGCGGCGAGCCCAATGCCGATGTAGAGGTCAGTGCCGGGGGTGATCGCGGACAGCTGGCTCTTCTGCCCACGATTGAACTGCTGGACCACCGTGCTCTCCTTCGCCCTTCCTGCCAGCCGGTACCGGGTGAGTCTGCGTCGGGTCAGCCGGTACCGGTACAGCCTGCGCCGGGTCAGCCTGCCTCGCATCCGGTCTGTCAGCATTGCGCCCCATCGGAAGACCAGCCTGTCCGCAACCTGACAGGCTGACAGGCTGCCGACCGAACGATCCTGTCTCCGCTCACGCTTCCCTCGCCTCGGGAAACTTCAAGGAAGGTAGCAGCTCTGATTACGGACGTGTTCGGCGCAACCGGCTCGCGCGCCGGCTCCGCACAGCGTTCACTGGAGTCATGCGGTACGTCGATGGAGTAACCACGAAAAAGAAGATCTCTGCGATCGGGCTGGGCGCATGGCAGTTCGGCTCCCGGGAGTGGGGCTACGGCGCAGCCTACGCGGCCAGTGAGGCGCCGGCGATCGTCCGGCGGGCGCTCGAACTCGGTGTGACGTTCTTCGACACGGCCGAGGTCTACGCGTTCGGACGCAGCGAACGGATCCTGGGCGGCGCCCTGAAGGAGGCCGGCGCGCTCGAGACGGCCGTCGTCGCCACCAAGCTGTTCCCGGTGCTGCCGGTCGCGCCGGTCGTCGAACAACGCGCGGTTGCCAGCGCCAACCGACTCGGCGTCCGCCAGCTCGACCTCTACCAGGTGCACCAGCCCAACCCGCTGGTCCCGGACACCAGCACCATGCGGGGTATGGCCGCGCTGCAGCGGGTCGGGCTTGTCGACGCGGTCGGGGTCAGCAACTACTCGCTGGAGCGGTGGCAGGCGGCCGAGGAGGCGCTGGGTGTGCCCGTGCTCTCCAACCAGGTGCAGTTCAGCCTTGTGCGGCCGCAGGTCGAGCGGGACCTCCTGCCGTACGCGGTGAAGAACGATCGGTTGATCATCGCGTACAGTCCCCTCGCACAGGGTCTGCTCTCAGGTCGCTACACCCGCGAGCATCGCCCGACGTCGCGGGTCCGGGCGATGAATCCCTTGTTCCTCCCGGAGAACCTCGACGCGGTACGGCCGGTCCTCAACGTCCTGCGCGATGTTGCCGCGGCACACGACGCGAGCCCGGCACAGATCGCGCTGGCGTGGGTGATCCGGCATCCGAACGTGGTGGCGATCCCCGGCGCCTCCACCGTGGCGCAGCTGGAGAGCAACGTGGCCGCCGCCGACATCGAGCTGACCGAGGTGGAGTACGGCGCTCTGAAGGCCGCCTCAGACGCCTTCGAGCCGGCGCTCGGGCCGCGAGCCGCCATTTCCGCGATCCTGCGTGGTGGCATTCGGCGTTCCTGATCATTCGCCGTTTCTGATCATTCGCCGTTCATAAGAGCGTGTTAAAGATCCACAATAGACTCTGGATGGCTGTCAGTCAGAATCCGGGCTGGACATGACATGGAACGGCGGGCAGACCGCCGAGGAGTGGTAGGCGGCTGCCTCCAGCGCGAGGCCCACCCGTTCCAGCGGGTCGAGGTGGGCACTACCGAACAGGGAACCGAGCGCGAACTCCTCCCCGCAGCCGACCGCATCGTACAGGTCGATGCTGCGGCCGATCTGGAAGTCGGAGTCGATCCGGTAGAGCCGGCCACGGATGCCGACCAGGAACACCCCGCCCTCCTCCGAACCCGATTCGTTGCGCGCATAGCCGCCCTCACGCAGACAGTCGCGCACCGCGGAGATGAAGTCGGTGGCCATGAACCGATCTATGTCCCAGGTCTGCGGGAGGGGCGGAACCAGGCTGTACCGCAGGAGCTGACCCATCCGGAACGACGATGTGAAGCCCATGATGAACTCACTGTTGCGGAACACTTTGGTGTCGGCGCGGACCGTGATCGAGTAGCCGGCCACGCCGGCACTGTCACCACCAATGATCACCCTGCCGTCATACTCAAGACCGACGATGCAGGTCACAACGAGGAAGCATATCCGGTCGAGACGCGAGGTGTCCGACAAGCCCCGGATAGCCCCCATCACACATATTTCGCCTCATCGGGCTGCGGGAAGAGACTGTTCGGCCCAGATGATCTTACCGTCGCGAGTCTGGCGGGTTCCCCAGCGCCCAGCGAGCGCAGCGACCAGGAACAGACCGCGTCCACCCTCGTCAAGGGTTCGGGCGCGGTACAGGTGTGGGGCCGCGCTGCTCGCGTCGGAGACCTCGCAGATGAGGGCGGTGTCCCGGATCAGCCGCAACTGGATGGGCCCCCGGGCATGACGGATCGCGTTGGTGACGAGCTCGCTGACGAGCAGTTCTGTCGTGAACGCGGCGTCGTCCAGCCCCCACGCGGCGAGGGTACGCAACGCCCATGCCCGGGCGTGGGTGACGACGGCTGGGTCAGCGGGTAGGTCCCAGCTGGCGACCTGGCTCTCATCGAGAGCCCGGGTGCGGGCAACCAGCAGCGCAACGTCATCGGCGGGATGTTCGGGCAGCAGGGTTTTGAGCACCCGGTCACAGGTGGCCTCCAACGACGGCGAGAGCTCCGGCGACGAGGGCAGGAGTTCGTCGGTGGGCCGAGGCGGGGCGAGTGCACTGCGCAGCGCGTCGAGCCCCACATCGATGTCATGCGCACGGGACTCGACCAGCCCATCGGTGTAGAGGACGAGCAGACTGCCCGCCGGCAGTTCGACCTCGGCTGCCTCAAACGGCAAAGCACCGAGCCCGAGCGGCGGGCCGGCAGGTACGTCCAGAAAATCGACCGTGCCATCAGGGGTGACCAGGGCGGGCTGGAGATGACCGGCTCGCGCCAGTGAGCAGAGACGGGACACCGGATCATAGACGGCGCACAGACAGGTGGCACCGATCTCGTTGACGGCCTCGCGGTCCGAGGGAAGGACACTTCCCGCAGCGTCGTCGTAGTCCGCGGCGAGACGCACGACCACGTCGTCCAGACGGGTGAGCAACTCGTCCGGTTCAAGATCGATATCGGCCAGCGTGCGGACGGCGGTACGCAGCCGGCCCATGGTCGCGGCGGCATGGACACCATGGCCGACGACGTCGCCGACCACCAGGGCCACCCTGGTTCCAGACATCGGAATCACGTCGTACCAGTCACCACCCACGCCGACCTGGGAACTGGCCGGCAGGTAGCGGGAGGCGACCTCGACGGCGCTCTGTTCGGGCAGCCGTTGTGGCAGCAGACTGCGCTGAAGGGCGAGTGCGGTCGTGCGCTCACGGGTGTAACGGCGAGCGTTGTCGATGGACACCGCGGCCCGGGAACCGAGTTCCTCGGTGAGGACGAGGTCATCCTGTTCGAAGGCTTCCGGGCGCCGGTGTCGGGCGAATATCGCAACTCCGAGGGTCGTTCCGCGGGCACGTAGTGGCACGGCCATCACCGAGTGGAACCCGTGCTGAGGGGCCACGGCCCCTGCCACCCATCGGGCGACATCGGGGTCGGCAATCCGGTTCAGAATGGGCTGGCCGGTTGCCAGACATCGGGCTGGGGGCGAGAAGGCCGGATAGGTGTCCACCTCCCCCAGCTTGATCACATTCTCCGCGCTGCCTTCGACAACGGATCGGTGGGCGACGCGACGCAGGGCGACCGGGCCGACCAGCGGACCGGGAGCCGGCTCACCCCCGTAGTACACCGAATCGAGCAGATCGACGCTGGCCCAGTCCGCGAGTGCGGGGACGGCCATGTCGGCCAGCTCCTGCGCGGTCCGGGTCACGTCAAGGGTGCTGCCGATACGGGTGCTCGCATCGTCGAGCAGGGCCAACCGCTGCCGGGCCCAGTACTGCTCGCTCACATCGAAGGCTGCGGCGAACACGCCCAGCACTCGACCATCCGAATTCTTGATCGGCGACATGCTGGTGGCCCAGGCGTGGTCGCGGGGCTCGGAGGGGGCTCGAACATAGTTCTCGTAGACCACCGATCGACCGGTTTCCACCACCTGACGCAGCTTCCCGGCAAACCCCGCATAGCTGGGGTTGCGCAGCGCATCCATGAACGGCTGCCCGCGTAGGTCGTCCTCCTCAAGGCCCAGCATGGATTTCGCGCCGACGCTCAGCCGCCAGAACCGAGTCTCGGCATCGTAGATCACGATAAAGAGCTCGGACTGCGTAAACCCCCAGTCCGCGATCGTCCGATCGTTCACGTGCGCGAACGGATTCTCCTTCGGATCCCCTGGGCTCTCCGGATCCCCTGGGCTCCCCGGATCCCCCTCCGCTCGGGGGACGACCAGGAACCACTGAACCCCGCCGGCAGCGTCCAGCAATGGATAGACACACAGTGTCAGAATCAGGATTCGGCCGTTGCGGTGACGCACAGCGACCTGCCCGCTCCATCCCCGCTGCTCCGCCACGGCCAGACGCAAAGCGCCCGGAATGTCGGTGGCAAGGATGCCGACCCCGGACTTCCCGACGATCTCATCCGGCGAATAACCAAGCATCCGACCTGCAGGCGCGCTCCAGGCGATGACGGTGCCATGCGGATCAACCGCGGCTGTGGCCGCATCCACCACACCAAAAAAATCATCAATCCGACCGTCGACGGTCGGGCCACGTGTCTCCAGTGTCATCTATCTCGCTCTTCCCCCTCGCGCCCCGGCTAGAACCAGGAAATCGCGACCCATACCCGACAGCGGAAGCTGTGGTCAACCACCCGGGAAGCCGGAGTCGCCAAGAGTGAGCATGGCCTGACAGACCTCGGCCGGACACATCGGCGGCTCGGGCAACGAGCTGGCCCGTTCAGCACGAAAGGCGTCGAGCATGAGGCCGAGGTGACGTTGCCAGGCTCGGGGAGCGACGCTGCGGGTCGCCTGGATGATGCGGGTGTTGGCCCAGATGAGAATGGCGATGTCCTCCGCGGTGACATCGTCGCGCAGCGTGCCCTGCTGCTGGGCGCGGGCGACGATGCGGCAACTGAGATCGTAGGCGCTGCTTCGAGCCTCCTCCAGCCGATTGGCCTTGGGCAGGTGCATCGAGGCCACGTCATTAAGAGCGCCCGGCAATAGTGGCGTGGATCAAGGAGCGGGGCTGGGGCACGTAGATCGCGAGGCGGAGGAGGAAGGCACCGGAGGTGTTGGGTGTCGACCGACGACAACGCTGCGAGGTGCGTGCCCCAGCCCCGCGACGCCGCGTCCCCTATTGCCGGGCGCTCTAAAGCCGCGATCGTGGGCCTGGAGGCTGCACAACCGCTCCAGGCAGAAGGCGAAGCCGTCCCAGGCGTCAGGCATGGCCAATGCCTGCTCGCCGGCCTCAACCCAGGACCGCAACTTGTCGAGGAAGATTGACTCGATCAGGTCGATGCGCGTGGGGAAGTGCCGGTAGACGGTACCGATCGCCACACCGGCGCGCCGGGCGACAGCTTCCAACGATGCGTCGACGCCATGTTCGGCAAAGACGTCACGCGCAGCCAGTATGATCAAATCACGGTTACGCTGTGCGTCGCGACGCAGTATGCGCTCTCGACGATCTGAACGCGCCACATCAAGCATGGTTCCAGCCTATGGATGACCGTACCGTGGTGTTACGTGACACCAGCCAGCGTGTTGCGAGCCGGCTGCTTTCCGGATCACCCAGCGGAGGGCACCGCGATGAGATCCAGGTCGATCGCCTGGTGACGGGCGACCATTCCCTTCATCTTACTGACGCCGAACTCGTTTCGATCGATCCGGGTGACCGCATGGAACCGCACCTCACTGGCGGCCGGTGCCGCTGCGGTGATGGTCAGTTCCACCGGCCGGGAGACGCCATGGACGGTGAGGGTGCCGGGCACGACCCAGGCGCCGGATGCCTCCCGGATCCCGTCGGCCACGAACGTGATGTCCGGGTGAGTTGCGACGTCCAGAAAATCCTTTGTCCTGAGGTGGTCATCCCGCTTGCGGTTGGCGGTGTTGACGCTGTTCGCGTCGAGCACGGCGCGAACGCCGGACTTCTCGATCGGATCGGTGACGACCACCACGCCTTCACGAATGGCGACGGTGCCGACCGCTTTGGCAAGCCCGAACATACCGCGGGTGGTGAACCGCACGGTGGAGCGTTCAGGGTCGATGCGATAGGTGCCCGCGCGGGGTACCGCCACGTCCTGCGTCGA
Source organism: Protofrankia sp. Cas3 (assembly GCF_963555955.1). Taxonomy (NCBI): domain Bacteria; kingdom Bacillati; phylum Actinomycetota; class Actinomycetes; order Frankiales; family Frankiaceae; genus Protofrankia; species Protofrankia sp. Cas3. The sequence goes on along the minus strand of NZ_CAUVXP010000098.1, from coordinate 7,892 downwards.
TACCGACCGTTCTGCCATGGTCTTTCCTCCTGATGGCCTCAAGGCCGCCGGCCACGTAAAAAGCCCGGGAAAATCATCACGCCGTTGGCGAGCGGCATGTGCGTGATTTCGCGAGCTGCCAAACCGCCCACGATGAACGTTGTCAGCCTAACACGAACATGAGGTAGAGCTCGACTTATAGCAACGTGCAATAGGGAACGCGACGTCGCGGGGCCGGGGCACGCATCTCGCCACATCGCTCCCCATCCATCGCTGCGCGATGCACGGGTACCCCGGCTCCGTCGGTCGACACCCACGACCAGGGTGCCACCCTCCTCCGCCTCGCGATCTACGCACCCCAGTCCCGCTCCCTGATCCATACCCCTGTTGCCGGGCGCTCTTTGGGAACGATGTGAATCTGGTGTTGTGGCAGGAGCATCAGATTCACATCGTTAAGAGCCTGTTATGATCATCGGCTGTGACCGTCCCGCGCCAGCCACCAGTAGCCGCGCCAGATGATCAACACAGCGAACGGCCCGACCCGGCCCCGAAGCCCGACCCCGGTGACGACCCCGACCCCGACGCAAGCGACCCCGGCGACGTCGTGATCGATGTCGCCGGGGTCGGGAAGACGTTCGTCCTACGCCGCCGGGCTGGCCGATTTCGCCGCGAACGGGTGACGGTGCCGGCCGTAGTCGATCTGACCTTTCGCATCCGGGCCGGGGAGATGGTCGGCTACCTGGGCCCGAACGGCGCCGGAAAGTCCACGACCATCAAGATGCTGATCGGGATTCTGGTACCCAGCACCGGTCTCTTACGTGTTGGTGGGCTCGACCCGTCGCGGCAGCGGATGGAGCTCGCGCGCCGAATCGGGGTCGTCTTCGGGCAGCGCACCACGCTCTGGTGGGACCTGCCGTTGCGCGACAGCTTCAACCTGCTTCGGCGTATCTACCGTGTTCCGCCGACCCGGTTCCGCGAGAACATCGACCGTTTCGTCGACCTCCTGGAACTGGCGCCGTTCCTTGACACTCCCGTCCGCCAGCTTTCACTCGGCCAGCGCATGCGGGGCGATCTCACCGCTGCGCTGCTGCACGACCCGGAAATCATCTATCTTGATGAACCGACAATCGGGCTCGATGTCGTGTCCAAGGCCGCGGTACGCGGGTTCCTGACCGACATCAACCGTGAACACGGGACAACGGTGCTGCTCACGACCCACGACATGACCGACATCGAGCAGCTGTGCCGGCGGGTGCTGGTCATCGATCACGGCCGACTCGGCTTCGACGGACTGTTGACCGACCTGCGCGCCCAGATCGGTGGAGAACGCACCCTGGTCGTCGACCTTGCCGGGCCACACCCGCCGATCGACATCGCCGGTGCCCGCGTGGTGAGGATCGACGGGCCACGCCAGTGGTTGGCGTTCCCCGCAGCCGCGAGCGCGGCGCCGCTGGTCGCCGCGGTGGCCAGCAGATACCCCCTGATCGACCTGTCGATTCGCGAGCCTGCGATCGAGGACATCATCGCCGAGCTCTACACGTCGGGCGCGGGCGGGCCGCCGCTGCCCCGCCAGGCCGGCTCACGATGACAGCCCACCTCGCCACTTACCTCACCGTCGCCCGATGTAGCGCCCGCCGCTACGCCGGCTATCGGGCCGCGACCGCAGCCGGGGCGTTCACCAACACGGTTTTCGGGATCATCCGTGCCTACGTACTGCTCCAGGTGTGGCACCAGCGACCCGGCCTTGGTGGGTACGACACCGCCGGCGTGGTCACGTTCGTCTTCCTCGGGCAAGCACTGATCACATCCATGGCGCTGTTCGGCGGTGGGATCGAGCTGCCCGAACGCATTCGGTCCGGTGCCGTGGCCATGGACATGGCCAGACCGGTCAGCTTCCAGACCTGGTGGCTGGCGGCCGACGCCGGCCGCGGCGCCGTCCAGCTACTCGTCCGCGGAATGCCTCCGATCGCGGTCGCCGCAGTTCTGTTCGACCTGCATATCCCCACCGATCCAGGCATCTGGGGGCTGTTCGCCGTGTCCCTCGTGTTGGGCTTCCTGGTCAGCTTCGGGCTGCGCTACCTGATCGCCCTCGCCTCGTTCTGGCTTCTCGACCAGCGAGGTCTGGAAAGTGCCTACAGCCTGTGCACGGTGTTCTTCTCCGGCGTCGCCGTTCCTCTTACCATCATGCCCGGGGCGCTGCGGGGCCTGGCCCAGGCACTACCGTTCGCCGCCATGATGCAGGTGCCGGCGGACGTGTTCCTGGGCAGTCGGACAGACGTCTCGATGCTCACGGGGCTCGCCTTCCAGGCCGGGTGGGCCGCCGTGCTCCTCGCGACCGGCCGACTGCTCACCACCCGAGCCACCCGGAAGCTGGTGATCCAGGGTGGCTGACGTCGCCAAGGCCGACGCCACAGCCGGTACTGGTACTGGTACTGGTACTGCATACCGTGACCGCTTTGAAGCGGTGCGCCACTATTGTCTGTTCGCCGCCATGTGGACGCAGGCGGCCTGGCAGTACCGCGCGTCGGTGGCGCTGCTGGCGGTGGGGCAGTTTCTCTCGACCGGCCTTGACCTCGCGGTGATCGGGGTGCTGTTCGCGAACGTGCCGCGGCTCGCCGACTTCGACTTCACCGAGGTGGCCTTCCTGTATGGAACGTCCTCCACGTCGTTCGCCCTGTCCAACATGCTGTTCGGGTCGATGGAGCGCATCGGCGAGCGCATCCGGGACGGCAGCCTGGATGTGATGCTCGTCCGGCCGGTCGGACTGCTCGTACAGGTCGCCACGGACGGCTTTTCGCCACGTCGACTCGGCGGCCTCGCCCAGGGCTTCGGGGTACTCGGGCTTGCGATCGCCGGGCTGGATGTTGCGTGGAACCCCGGCCGGGTGCTGCTGGTAGCCGTGATGGTGATATCCGGCGTCGGCCTGTTCAGTGCGATCTGGATCGCCGGCGCGGCGTTCCAGTTCGTCGTCCAGCAGGCGGCGGAGGCGATGAACGCGGTCACCTACGGCGGAAACTTCCTGACCCAGTACCCGATGTCCCTGTATGGACGACACGGCATGCAGACGCTGACCTTCATCGTCCCGCTGGCGTTCCTGAACTGGCAACCCGCCCTGTACGTACTCGCGAAGCCGGACCCGCTCGGTCTGCCGACCGCGTTCCGGTTCGCCTCGCCGCTGGTCGCTGGTGCCGGGCTCGTGCTCGCCACCGCCGCCTGGCGCACCGGTCTGCGCCACTATCGCTCCACCGGCAGCTGATCATCCGATCAGCGGCGATGGTAGACTCAAACCATGATCACAACCATTGACGTGGCAGGCCGACTGGTAGTGCCCAAAGCCCTGCGCGAGCGGATGGGCCTGAAACCAGGCACCCAGATCGAGGTTGAAGAACGCAACGGCGAACTCACGTTGCGGCCGGTCGGGCCGAGGGCCGTCGCCGTCGAACGGGACGGCCGTACCGTGCTCACGACCGGTACACCCACCCCACTCCTAGAGCACGAAGACCTACTTCGCATGATCGACGAGTCGCGCGGATGGCCTCGTTGATCACAACAGCCGATACGAGTGTGGTCGTGCCAGCCCTTGCAGACTGGCATCCCGAACACAAGAGGTCACTCGATCTCGTACGGAACGTCCGGCAGTTACCCGGACATGTTCTGATCGAGACGGTTTCCGTGCTCACCAGGATTCAGCGCGGGGTCGCCACCCCGGCTGCCGACGTCGTGCTTGCGCTGACGCAGGACTTTCCTGACGAACCACTCGTACTCAGCCCGGCCGAGTACCGGCGGCTCCTCACCACCTTCGCCGCCACCGGGATCACAGGCGGGCAGGTGTACGACGCCTTGGTGGGGATGAGCGCCGCGGCTGCCGGTGCACGCTTGTTGACAGCTGACCGCCGTGCCCTGCCCACCTATGCCGCAGTGGGAGCCATCGCGGAACTCGTCTTCTGATCACTGTGCGCCGAGCGGACCGCACGCTCGGTCAGCGCCCCGAACAGCAGGCCGATCGTGGTCCACAGCGACACCTGAATCGCCAGGGATGCGATGCGGAACCGCCACAGCACATCGGCGGGAAATCCCTGCGGGGTCTCTTGCACCTGTGGCAGGAGGTAACAGGCCAACCCGACGATCACCAGAGCACCGGCCATGGCGAGCAACGCCGCATCCCAGGCACCGAACCTCGCCGCGAGCCGGCGAGCCGTCACAGCGCCACCGATGACCACTGCCAGCGAGATCAGCATCATCGTGAAGTACAGGCTTGTGCGCTCACCGATGGTGTCGGGATTACCGATGGACGGCGGGTTGGCCGGATACTTCAGATCGGGCAGCAGGTACATTCCCATGAAGCCCGCGAGCGCCACCAGCGCCGCCGTCCCCCGCGCACCCAGGCCACCGAGGCGGCCCTGCACACCGGCGTAGGCGAGAGCGAAGAGCCCGCCGATTGCGACGCCGAACACCAACAGGCCGGTGAACAGGCCGATGGTGCTCTGCACGTTTCGGGACACCAGATTCATTGCCTGCACGCCGTCGGCGGCGTCCCGCGCCGACTCGAAGGCGATCGCGTGGCCGACCTCGCTCTCCCCGAGGAGCTTGGCGACGACGAAGGCACACACGGCTGCGAGCGCGCCGACCAGCATCCCACGGATCAGCAGTGCGCGAACCATCACCGGCCCCGCTCAGTGACAGGCGAAACCGAGCAGGTGACGGGCATCGTGTACGAACTCGTGGATGTAACTACCGCCCACGAGCGACACGGCGCCCTGTTCCGCACCGACGAAGTACAGCAGCAGCAGCGCCAGGACCGAACCGAAGAGCGCAAATGGGGCCAGCTCGGTCAGGGGGATCGTCGGCAGCGCCGGACGGGCGGCCGGCGCATCGCCAGCCGCTGGATACGCCATTGCATGGGCCATTGCGGGACCTCCACAGGAATCACGCGTTCCACTCGGCAGGGCATGTCCGGCGATGGGTCTGGCTTCCGACGTCGCTCCTTGGGCGGGCCGGTCACAGTGGCGCGACCGTGCCGGATTCACACCGGCTTCCACCGCTCGGACACCAATGAGACAACCAGCAATCAACCCCTCGCGTCAAGCAGTACCGGTTACGCATCTCACCGGGTACTCAGAGGACCAGCTGGGCCGAAGGGCGAAGAGCGCCCGCCGTCACCTGTGGACAGCCCTCACCTGTAGACCGATGCCGCGACCGGGATGGCCGGATCGAGGTTCTGAAGGGGGACCACCCGCCGACCCAGTGGCGCGATGGCCAGCGGAATCATCTTGAACGACGCCACGCCGAACGGGATCCCGATGATCGTCAAACAGAGCACCACGCCGAAGATCAAATGTCCGAGGACGAGCCACCAGCCGGCGATCAGGAACCACAGCAGGTTGACCAGGAAGAGCACGACGGGAGCCTCGCCGGGCTGGTCGACCACGACCCGGCCGAACGGCCAGACGACGTAGCCCGCCAACCTGAACGCCGCGACCCCGAACGGGATCGTCACGATCAGCAGGCAGCACACGATGCCGGCAAGGAGATAGCCGAGCGCCAGCTCGAACCCGGCGAACAACAGCCACAGAATGTTTCCGATTATCCGCACGCCCGCTACCTACCCGCCTGAGCGGTCACGATCCCGAGTCGCGCTCGACCCGGATCCGGCGGGACTGGATCGCCGGCATCTCGCGGACCTCACGACCCGCCACGCCCCGACCCCTTCGACAAGGGCCTCGCCGGCACACCCAACCCCGACATTCAGGTATATCCATATGTTCGGCTAATTCAGGACCTTCGTCCTGTTTTCTGCTACCCTCACGGGTAGTAACCTGACCGGGACGGAGGACGCGGGATGCATGCTCCACGCCCTGCAACGCCGCGTCCCCGTTGCCGGCCGCGCTGGGCAGCACCGCTCCCATCCGTTCCGGAGATTCTTCCCGGACGGCACTCGACGCATCCTGGACTTGACCGAACGACAGGAGGAGCAACACGGTGAACAACGAGAAGACCGAAGACCAGCCGCTGCACGTGCAGGGCCGGGACGCGGTCATCGCCGGTGCCGCTGGAGTACGGTGGCGCGACGGCGAGCCGCCCGACTATCATCTGTCAAAAGAGACAATGCCCCAGGAACGTACCCACGAACACGCCAAGGGCTCCCTGGCCGACATCGTCGAGCGCGTGGTTCAGGTCTTCGAAATGGAGGTCTCCCACAAGAAAGATCCGGCCCAGTGGGTCAGTATGGTCACCGATCAGTTCCGTACCCGCGTCAACGGCGGTCCCTGGGCAAACAGTCAGGACCTTGTCGAAAGAGGCAGCTACAACATCCTCATCGGCGAGAACCCCTATTACTCGGCGAGCGACGAGACGTTCGAGTCCTCCCATCAAATCTTCCTCAAGGCCCTTCCGGGCGGCTTCTTCTGGGAGGTCCTGGAAGTCTACTCGCCACCGCCTATGATCACTTTCAAATGGCGCCACTGGGGTACCTTCAGCGGACCGTACAAGGGGTTCGACCCAACCGGCGAACGCGTCGAGATGTTCGGGGTCAGCGTGGCGCGTGTCGCTGACGACCTCAGGCTGCTCGAAGTCGAACACTTCTACGACAACACCGGCTTCCTCGGCCAGCTAGCCGGCACACGCTCCGCGTGAGATCGGGGGCGCGGCTCTCCGCCACGTCAGCCGCGCCAACCAACAGACCAACAGCAGGAGCCGCCAGGAACAGGCTGAGAGCGCCCGGCCAGAACGTCAACGTGTGACCGGGAGATAGCTCCAGCCACGTTGTACGAAGGTGGGACGCCGGACGGGGGTCCCAGCGAAAGAAAGCGCGGGAAAGCGTGCCATCAGGCTGCGCACGGCTATCGCCAGCTCCACCCGGGCCAGCGGCGCCCCAACGCAGAAGTGGACGCCACCGCCGAAGGCGACGTGCGGATTCGGTTCCCGGCCGACATCGAACTCGTCGGCCCGCTCGAAAACCTCAGGGTCACGGTTGGCCGAACCGAGCAGAGCCGCGATCCGCTCCCCCGTCCGCACGACCACTCCCCCGATCTCCACGTCGGCCATGGCGGTCCGTTCGAAAAGGTGCAGTGGCGAGTCGAAGCGGAGGAACTCCTCGGCTGCGGTGGCGGCCAGTTCCGCCGGCCGCTCAATCAGCCGCCGCTGCTGCTCGGGGTGGCTCAGCAACGCGACCATGCCGTTGCCGAGGCAGTTGACGCTGGCCTCGTGCCCGGCGTTGAGCAGTACCACGACCGTGGCAACCAGCTCGTCCTCGGTCAACCGGTCGCCCTCCTGCTCCGCCTGGACGAGATGGGTGATCAGGTCGTCGTGCGGACGGCGGAGGCGTTCGGTGGCAAGGGCGCGCACGTAGGCGCCGAACTGGGCGGCCGCCTCCCGGGCCGCGGCCTCCTGCGCGGGACTGCGCTCGTATTCGTTCATCTTCACCAGATCCGCCGACCACGGGCGCAGCAGATGCCGGTCGCTGTCGGGAATACCGAGCAGCTCCGCGATGACCATCACCGGCAGTGGTTCGGCGAACTCGCTGATCAGGTCGAAGGGTTGCCCGTCCTGCGTTCTCGTCGCGACGCCGTCGAGCAGGACCTGGCACAGCTCGTGGATGTGCGGCCGCAGTCGCTCGATGTTGCCGCGGGCGAAGGCCTTGCCCAGTAGCCCGCGCAACCGGGTGTGCTTCGGTGGCTCACATCCCAGGACGGACTCCCGCTCCAGCTTGTTGAAGCCGACCCAGAGGTCCTCGGGCAGGCGTGGCTGGTAGATCCGGCCCAGCCCGCGGTGACGCACCACCGCGTCGGCGTCACGGTACCTGGCCGCCAGCCACATCCCGAGCTCGTCGCTCCACACCGGGCGGCCGGCCGCCCGAAGCTCGGCGAAGACCGGGTACGGGTCACGGACAAGATCAGGACTACGTGGGTCAAAGC
>NZ_CAUVXP010000097.1:0-23007 GCF_963555955.1 Protofrankia sp. Cas3 | reverse complement strand
AGCCAGATGCGGTCGTGAAGCGTCAATGAACCACTGAGGGTTATCTGGAGTGAGCCGACGGTGAACGCGATGGCCGCGGTGAAGATCGTGACGAGTTCTATCGCGCTGACGGCGGAGGTCGCCAGCGTGTGGCGGAGATCCTGGTTCGCGTCTTCCTGCTGGCGCCACCGGTCCTGCTGCTCGTTGGCCCAGTTGGCTCGCTGACGACCTTCTTTGATCATTTCGCGTTCGTGCAGATACTGTTCCTGTAACAGTTTGTGGCTCACGCGGCTGCCGATCGCGGGTAGCAGCCGGAGCGCGGAGTCGATGCTCCTGAGTGCCTCGTCGTAGCGTCCGCACATGCGTTGCCCGGTCGCGAGCCGGAAGTGGAAGATGTGGTCGTCGGGATACTCGGCGACCGCCTCGGCCGCATGCTGGCGCAGCTGTTCTCCCTGGTCGTCGAATGGTGATGCCGCCCACAGGGCGTTCAAGCAGACATCGACGACGTGTCGCGACCTCGGGGATGCCGTCCATGCTTGATCGAGGAGTTCGGTTGCATATTCGGTGGTGATCGTCCGGCTGCCGAAAGCGGCGAACGCGCGCAGTCCGATGAAGAGCGGGTCACGGCGGTGCCGGTCGGCGGCGACCGCGAGAAGTGATGCGTCCAGGAACTGGTACAGCTCATCGAACCAGAAGTTCGCCCGGAGCTTGCCGGCATGGTAAAGAGTCGCGAAACAGCAGATGTCGCTGGACCCTTGAAAGCGCTCGATGATCCGACCGCTGGCAAGGGTCAGGTCCTCGCGCGACTCGACGGTCTCCTTGGTGATGAAGGCATACCCGAGTGACCATTTCTCGGTGATGTCGCCACGGTGCGGGCCGGCGGCGTGTTCACCGAGCCACCGGGCGCACTGGGCCGCGACCCCCACGGTCGGTTCCTGAAGGAAACGGCGACGCCAGTACCTGTCCGCGCAGATCAGCCACGGGTCCGTTACGAAGTCCGCGGACGCAACGTCGAAGGGCGGTTCCACGCCTGCGTCGAACAGGGCGGAAGCCACCGACTCGCATCTGCGGTCCAGCTCCCGCGAGTCAGCCGTCGGCGCCTGACCCAGCTGCGCGACGATCGAAGTGATGTCCATGCGTCCCCTCGGTTTGCCCCCTTGGGACAGGTATTTATCACACAGATGGCATTCTTTCGGTGCATACTGTGAACATGCAGGTGGATGTGGTGACAGCGGCGCATGCCGCCTATGCCTGCTATATCCCCGCTGCGTGGGCGTCGCTGCGTAGCCAGAGCCACCGGGACTGGACCTGGCGGGTGCAGGTGGACGGCCCTCCGGGCGACGTCCTCGATGCGTTGGTGGCCTGCGGGGCCGCTGCCGATGACCGGGTACGGACCGCGGCTCACGGTACGGGCGAGGGCCCAGCGGTCGCGCGCAACATCGCGCTCGGCGTGTGCACCGCCTCGCTGGTTCAGAATCTCGACGCCGACGATGAACTGGAAGACCATGCGCTTGCGACGCTCACCGACGCGCTCGGGGCGCATCCGTGGGCGGGTTTCGCCGTCGGTCATGCACGGGACCTGTTCCCGGACGGCACCCTGCGCTCGCATTCCCTGCCGCTGTCGACCGGAGTGCTGCAGCGCGGGGCGCTGCCGGCGGCGTGGACGACCACTCCATCCGAGGCATATCGACTGCCCGTGCATCCCGCCGGCGTGATGTGGCATCGAAGCCTGCTGCTCGCCCTCGGTGGATGGTCCGCGCTGCGTGGCGTCGAAGACACCGCCACACTGATGGCGGGCTCGGCCTTGGCAGCCGGCGTACTCATCGACACCCCGACGCTGCGTTACCGCAGGCATGGCACGCAACGTTCCCTGGAGAAGTCCGATTTCTCCGGGGGGGGGGCGCAGTATTCCCTGATTTGACAACGAGCCGCTCTCCTCGCAGCGGCGTCCCCGTGGCGTGACGTCGACGGTGGCGAGGTTGAAGATACAGAACGGCGTGTTTGTTGATTCTTCCCGTTTCTGGAAGCGCGAACCCAAACGTTTTTCTCACTTCTTTTGGGCGGGTATGTCGGCCGCCTCGATGGTGGTGTGCCGCAGCCTGATCTCAGGCAGCAACCAGCTCAGCGCGAAGGCCACCAGGGCGATCGGCACGGCGACCAGGAACACGACGTGGATCGAGTCCGAGTAGATGTGCGTGACCAGGTTGTGCAGGGCTGGGGGCAACTGCACCACGGCGCGCGGGTTGGCCTGCGCCTCGCCGAGCCCGCCGGACAGCGAGCCACCCGAGCGCTGCGCCGTCAGCTTGCCGGTCAGCACGTTCGCGAAGATAGCACCGAACACGGCCACACCGAACGATCCGCCGATCGAGCGGAAGAAGGTCACTCCGGACGTGGCGACGCCGAGGTCAGAATGGTTGACGGAGTTCTGGACCGAGATGACGAGCACCTGCAGGACAGCGCCGATACCGATTCCCAGCACGGCCATCGACACCGACTGCTGCAGCGTGGAGGTGCCCGGGCTGAGGAACGACAGCGCGAACAGCCCGATCGAGATCAGCGCGGTCCCGACCACCGGGAACACCTTGTACCTGCCCCAGCGGCTGACCAGCCGACCGACGGTGATCGAGGTCACCAACAGGCCACCCATCACGGGCAACAGCGCCAAGCCGGACTGTGTCGGTTCGACGCCTTTGACTACCTGCATGTACAGCGGCAGGAAGGTGATGGCACCGAACATCACGAAACCGACCGCGAAACCTATCGCGCTCGCGGCGGAGAACACCTGGTTACCGAACAGTGCCGGCGGCAGGATCGGTTCGACGGCGCGGCGTTCCACGAGGACGAACAGAACCGTCAGTACAATGCCCGTCACGGCCAGTCCGATGATTTGCGGCGACGACCACGACCAGGTCGTTCCACCCAGGCTGGTGAACAGCACGAACGACGTCGTGGCGGCGGCCAACACGAGAATGCCCAGGTAGTCGATCACCTGCTTGACCCGGTTCCGGGCCGCCGGCATGGCGACGGTTGTCACGATCAGGGCAGCGGCGCCGACCGGGAGGTTGACGTAGAACACCCACCGCCAGCTCAGGTGGTCGACGAACAGGCCGCCGAGCAGCGGCCCGATGACGCTCGACACGCCGAAGGCGGCGCCGAACAGTCCCTGGTACCGACCCCGTTCCCGGGGGGGCACCACATCGCCGATGATCGTTATCGCTCCGACGATGAGCCCGCCGCCACCAATGCCCTGCAGCGCACGGAAGCCGATGAGTTCGCCCACGGACTGGCTGATCCCGGCCACCGCGGAGGCGACGAGGAAGATCACGATCGCCGCCTCGAACAGCTTCTTCCGGCCGTACAGGTCGCCGAGCTTGCCCCAGATCGGGGTCGACACGGTCGAGGCCAGCAGGTAGGCGGTGACGATCCAGGACAGGTGGGTCGCGCCGCCGAGATCGCCGACGATCGTGGGCAGCGCCGTAGAGACGATCGTCTGGTCCAGCGTGGCGAGCAGCATGCCGAGCATCAGGGCACCGAGCACCATCCACAGCTGGCCCCGACTGCGCACCCCCTCACCAGACATCCCGCCGCTGGGCACCCTGGCGGCAGCAGGCGCCTCGCCGGCGCCGACTGGTGACTTCAGTTGGATCGAGGTCATGACGGAAAGGCCCTTCTCGATGGGGACTCACCCGCGGCGGGAGGCGCGAGCCCGGCGGCCAGGTTGTCGAATGCCGCGGCGACCAGGTCAGGTAGCGAACTGTCGCCGGGGCGGTCCCGCCATCGCAGGCTCATCGTTCGGGCGACGGCCAACGCCACCGAGACGACGACCGACGGGTAGGCGTCCACGTCCGGGTCGAGCCCGCAGCGTTGGGCCATGACGTCGACCAAGGCGGCCTCGTAGCGGCTCCAGCTGGCGTGGAACGCCCCGACAAGCGCGGGGTTCGCACGGATGAGGCGAATCTTCGCCTGTAACTGGTCACGATGCAGGGCTGTGTCGATCGACCGGGCGATCATGACCGCTCGCAGCGCCGCGACCGGTGACTCCTCGGCCGGCCGGTTGGCCAGGGCGGAGACGACCTCCTCGATCTCCTCTCGGTCGATGCCGGCGATGGCGTCTTCTTTGGAGGTGAAGTAGTTGAAGAACGTCCGGGTCGACACCTCCGCCGCTTCGGCGATGTCGTCGACCGTCACGGCGTCGTAGCCCCGCTCGTCGGCCAGGTGGAGGGCCGCGTCTCGCAGCATCCGCCGGGTCTTGAGCTTCTTGCGCTCACGAAGTCCTAATTCGGGTGGTGCGGTTGCCATGGGCGCGACCTCCTCAGTTGGGTTCGCACACAACAACTTTGCACCAAACGCATTTATTCTCGTCCAGCAACTCTGCACTTCGTGATACAAGCCACACTGTGCTGGACGACCCGGTGCGCGCCCGGCTACTGGCCGCCTTGGCCGAGCCCGGCTCGGCCACCACACTGGCCGCGCAAACAGGCCTGACCAGGCAGAAGGTCAACTATCACCTGCGCACGCTGGAACAGCACGGCTTCATCGAGCTGGTCGAGGAACGACGCAAGGGCAACTGCACCGAACGGGTGCTGCAGGCCACCGCGAGCTCCTACGTCATCTCCCCGGCGGCATTGGCCGACGTCGCCCCGGACCCTGACCGCGCCCGGGACGAGACCTCGGCCCGGTGGATGCTCGCCCTCGCCGCCCGTCTGATCAAGGAGGTGGGCGAGCTCCTTGCCGGCGCCACGGCGGCCCGCAAACAGCTGGCGACGTTCGCCGTCGACAGCGAGGTCCGCTTCGCGACCGCCGCGGACCGGGCCGCCTTCGCGGCGGAACTGTCCGAGGCGGTCACCGCGCTGGTCGCCAAGCACCACGACGAGAAGGCGCCGGGCGGGCGCAAACACCGACTGGTAGTCGCCCTGCATCCCAGTCTGAAGATCCCGTACCTGCATCCCGACCCGCACCTGCACCTGCATCCCGACCCGAACGTGCATCCCGACCCGAACGCCAACCCGAGCCCAGTCGGGCCCGGTCCGACCGAGGAGAGCTGACCATGTCGAACGAGTCGCCGAACCAGTCCAAGCGGGAATTCGCGATCGAGCGCGAGACGGTGCACCCGACCACGCCCGAGGAGTACTGGGACGCGGTCACCACCGGCAACGCCTGCTGGCTGTGGCCGATGGAGGCCCCGGAGCCGCGGGTCGGCGGGGCCGCCCCGTTCGGCGGCACGGTGCTGGCCTGGGAGCCACCGCATCACCTCATCGTTCGCTCCGTTGGCCCGGATGGCTGGTTCAACCAGCTCGAGCACCTCGTGGAGACCCGGGACGGCGGGACGACCTGGGTCCGGTACGTGCACAGCGGGGTGTTCGTTGACGACTGGGACAGCCAGTACGACGGTGCCGCCAAGCACACCGACTTCTATCTGCACACGCTCGGCCAGTACCTGCGCTACTTCAGCGGCCGCCCGGCGAGCTACGTGGCGGTTGACGCACCGGCCTCCTCGATCACTCCGGACGGGTTCGATGCGTTGCGCCGGGCCCTCGGGCTCGCCGACGCCGAGCAGGGCGACCAGGTCCGCGTCACGGTGCCCGGCCTCGCCCCGCTGGACGCCGGCGTCGACTACCTGACCCCGCACTTCCTCGGCCTGCGCACCGACGACGCGATGTACCGCGTCTTCGGGGCGCCGGTCGCCGTGGCCGTCCACATGTTCGCGCCCGACGCGGACCAGCAAGGCACGGAGAAGGCGCTGCGGTCATGGCTCGAGGAGGTCTACGCCTGACCCGACCGGGGTGGACGCCGCTGTTGCTTCTACTGCTTTTACCCACGGTGTCGGTAGACGTCCGCCCGGTGCTCGATCGCGACGACGTCGACAGCGGTCTGGTTCAGCGCCACAACAACGTGGGTACCAGCCCGACAGCGACGATGAACCAAGCGGTCCGCCATGGACGATTCGGTCGCAGAACTCCTTCGAGCACTACGAGCGCCCCTACGAGCGCCTAGTCCCGCCATACTCGCAACGGCGGGCGGGGGACGAGGCTCGTCCTACACAGAACGAAGAAGGGTGCGCACCCAATCACGGTACGGGAGCCGATGCCGTTCGTAATCAGTCCAAAGTACGAGACATGAAGCTGCCCCGGTTCTGTTCACAGGTGGGGTTTTGGATGGTTATGCGGCTTCGTGGCACTGGTAGAAGCGTGTTGCGCGGGAACTATCCGCCCGACGAGGTGCGCGACGATGTGCGCGACTCTGGTGCAACGCCGGCCTCGGCGGCCGTCGCCTCGTCCCCGTCTCGTCCGTCGCGGCGAGCGACCCGAGCAGCGCGACCGACCTGGCACTGGTGGAGGCCAACTCCTGGTGATAAAGCACCAGGAGTTGGCCGTCCGAGTAGCCGGTGGTCGATCGAGATCGTCACCGGATGGACCTGGTAAGTAGGGAGCAGCTCGTCGCCATGGTGGAGGAAGCCACCGTCAGGCGACGAGGACGACGGCAGCGCGGAAGGCTGCGAGGGCAGCACGCGCGGAACAGGCACCCGTTCCAGCCGAGGTGGATACCGCCCAGTAGGCGCCGCCGGTTCGTATCGCCTGGACATCCGTTCTTGCCGCCGACCACTGCCGGGATATGCCGCGGGACATCCTTCGCCGGCAGGCTGACATGATCTGCCTGTCAACGGACTCGGGGGGATGCACGATGGTAGGTGTGGGGGTCACGACAACCAGCTATCGCGGATGGCGAGTCCTGAACCGGCTTGGTGGCGGGGGGATGGGCGTCGTTTTTCTCGCGGAGCGGGACGGGCACCGGGCCGCGTTGAAGATCATTCGTCCTGAATTGGCGGATGATCCAGCCTTTCGAGCACGATTTCGCCGAGAGGTTGAGTTGGCTCGCCGGGTAGGTGGCCTCCGGACGTGCCGGGTGCTGGACGCCGATCCGGACGCCGACGAGCCCTGGATTGCCAGTGTGTATATTCCCGGACCGACTCTGCAGGAGCACGTCGCCCACTATGGGCCGCTGACCGATGGCGCCCTGTGGGCGTTCGCCGCCGGACTGGCCGAGGCGCTCACGTCGATTCATGACGCCGGTGTGGTCCATCGGGATCTCAAGCCGGCGAATGTCGTCCTCGCCGCGGACGGTCCCCGTGTGCTGGATTTCGGGATCGCCCGGGCTGCCGACAGTACGACGATCACTCACAGCGGTCTGTTGGTCGGCAGTGCGGGTTTCATGGCTCCCGAGCAAGCCTCTGCCGAGGATGTCGGGCCGAGCGCCGACGTTTTCGCATGGGCGAGCACCGTCATGTTCGCCGCAACCGGGCGTCTGCCGTTCGGTATCGGCCCGGCCCCGGCTGTCTTGCACCGCATCGTCCACAGCGTGCCTGATCTCACCGGCATCGACATTCCACTCGCTGCGCTACTGACTCGCGCCTTCGCCAAAGTCCCCGACGCTCGGCCCAGTGCGCAACAGCTTGTCGAGAACCTCGTGCGGACGCAGGGTTCGGCAGCGGCCGCTGCGGTCACGCGTCTTCTAACCTCCGCATGGAAGCCCACCGTGGAGCTTCGACCCGAGGGCGAACCGGAGATCATCGGTGGAACCGCTCGTCGTTCGCGGTGGCCCTGGGTGGCTGGCGCGACCGCCGTAGCGATGGTGGCGGGGGTCGTTTTTGCCGTCGCGGGTCACGGGCCGATCATGCTGCAGGTTCCGCTGATCGCGGTGCGCGATCAGCCTACCGCGACGGCTCCCGCCGCCTCGTCTGCTCTCGCAACCCTCAGCGCGGCAGCAGCCCCGCCCGCTGCGCACGCGGCGTCTGGTCCAGCGGACCCTGTCGCTTTCCTGCACCAGTACTGGGAGGCTGTCGACCGACACGACTGGGCGACCGTCTACAACTCCCAAGGCGCCGACCGACGAGCGAAGACAAGCCAGGCCCAAATCGCCCGGGATTATCGCACTACCCGTCTGTTCGACGCTGCCGTTCTCGCGACACCCACCGCGCGCAACACCGCTCAAACCTCTTTCGCGGTGTCAGTTCAATATGTCAGTACGCAGGATACCGCTGATGGCCCGGACGGTCAGGCTTGCACTCTCTGGAACCAGGGCATAATCTTGGACCGGCTGGACGGTCGCTTACGTATCACCGGTACCCACAACAACGACGCAGGCCTCGGCGAGTACTCACCCTGCCCGTCCGGATATACCCCCGAACAACAGCCACTGCTCGTACCCGATAATCTTCTTCCTCTCCAGGGATTCTGGTCCGGGCACGGCCGTTCGATGGCTATCCTCGGGACAACAGGGTTTCTGGACTACCGTACCTACATCCGATGCGATCAAAACCCGTACGGCTACCCCTGCGACCAATTCATTGGTGATGAGATCATATCCGGCGGGCACTCGTTCTTTACTTTCAGTAACGAACGTACGACTACCGGAACATACTCCGGAGATGTCACCGTCCTGGCTATCAGCGCCCCCCAGCCCCCGGACATCGGCACCTTCAGCATTGTGAACCACGTCATGACGGCCAGCATCGAATCAGACATCTCTTACTGTCAGACAGGGGCTCCCGCAAACGCCTGCGGCGCGTAGGCATGGAGGCCCGGGGAAGGTGGCGGCGGCATTGTGGTCCTCTGCGCGGGTTCGAGGCCAAGGCCGCGTCCGTTCCGGTGCCATCGTGGCGGGAGATCGACCTCGGCCACGACGTCCACCAACTGTCATGGTCCACGTGGCGACAGCTGGTCGGCGTCATCGGCGCTTAAGAACGAGGAGTACGCTTCGACGAAGTACACTCCTCGTTCTTGGGATCATTGATGATCAAGCCTGCCCGCATCTTCGATCGTGACTTCGAGTGGCAACAGCTGGCAGCCTTTGCCGCACGCGACCGGGGACAACCACGGCTGGGCGTGGTCAGTGGACGCCGTCGCCAGGGCAAGACTTTCCTGATCGAGGCACTGGCCCGCGAGACAGGGGGAATGTACTTTGGAGCCACCCAGGCGACCGAGACGGAATCGCTCCACCTCTTTGCCGAAACCCTGGCCGAGTACGTGCAAGCGCCCGTTCCGCCACGCTTCATCAGCTGGGACGAGGCGGTCACCTATCTGTTCGCGGTGGCTGGTAGCAGGCCGGGACCGGTCGTCATCGACGAGTTCCCCTATCTGAGCGCGGCGTCGCCAGCATTCCCGTCGATTCTCCAGCGGGAGATCGATCGGGCGGTGGCGCGGGCGACCAGCATCTCACTACTGCTGTGCGGCTCGGCCGTGTCGGTAATGGGAAGAATGCTGGCGGGCAGCGCTCCGCTTCGCGGGCGGGCCAGCCTTGAGCTGGTGGTACGCCCGTTCGACTATCCGTTGGCCGCTCGTTTCTGGAACATCGGCGACCCCGCGTTGGCCGTCCGGCACCACGCCGTCGTCGGCGGTACGCCGGCCTACCGCAGGTTTGTCAACGACGACTCTCCGGAGAGTCTGGCCGACTTCGACAACTGGGTGCTGCGGACGGTACTCAACCCGGCGACCCCTCTTTTCCGGGAAGCCCGCTACCTCCTCGAGGAGGAGGCCGACGTCCGGGATACGGCTTTGTATCATTCGGTTCTCGCGGCGGTGGCCGGTGGCAACAAAACCCGGGGAGGAATCGCCGGTTACATCGGTCGCAAGGCCGCGGACATCGGCCATCACCTCAACGTGCTGGAGGACTGCGGGCTGCTCCGCAGGGAAGCCGACCTGTTCCGCCAAGGACGTTCGGTCTACCGGATCGCCGAACCGCTGATCGTCTTCTATCAGGTGGTCATGCGGCCCCGATGGGGGCTGTTGGAGAGCGGTCGCGCCGCGGCCGTCTGGCAGGATGCCAGGTCCCGGTTCTCCGCCCAGGTCCTCGGGCCGCACTTCGAACAGATCTGCCGCGAGTTCGCGGTCGCGGCACCTCCCGAAATCTTCGGCGGGCTGCCGGCAGAGGTCGGCGCCGGGGTCGTCGCGGACCCGGCGCGCAGGACCCAGATAGAAGTCGACGTCGCCGTGCTCGCGCCCGCGAACCCGGGTGAACCGCGTCGGGTGCTGTCCCTGGGGGAGGTGAAGTGGGGTGAGGTCATGGGCGTCCGGCATGTCGAACGCCTGCGCCGGGCCCGTGAACTCCTGGCGGGTAAGGGATTCGACACCCGGGACACGGTGCTTGCCTGCTACAGCGGCGCCGGTTTCGACCCGGAGCTGCGGGCCTCGACCAGCAGTGACCAGGTATTTACCATAGGTCTGGGCGAGCTGTACAAACCGGAGGAGTAGGTCGTTTCCGTCGTTCCGGTGACGGTTTCCACCTACCGGCGGGCCTGATGATCCATCCTGTTCCGCTTACCCCAGTATGAAGTGTCGTACCCGCCCCGTTTCACCGACCCGCGGCCGGCGACCCTGTTCGCAATGCATCCCGCCGAAGTCGCCGGCATCGGCGTGCTGTGGACCGTCGTCCTCACCGCGTGGACGGTATCTGTGTGGACGGTATCTGTGTGGACCTTGGCGGCCCTCGTCGTGGTGAACCTCGCCTTCGCCACCATCGACCCCACCTACGATCAGCACCGCAGCCAGCAAACAGTCCACAACCCTGAACGGCAGAAGCCGCGGCGACACCCTCGTCCAGCAGCGCGAAGTACACAGCGAGGTGACGAGGAGGGGTTGCCGGCGGCCGGACCCGAAACAGGGGCGCACCCGAGACCACCCACTGAAGGATCTCCGCCTGGTCGGTGGCCTCCTGCCTGTCGTACGGAGACACTCCTGCTACCAGGTCGGCAACCACCGAACGGGGCTCGTCGTCGAGCAGCGGCACCGCAACCTCCCACGGAATGGTCGACGACTAACCGCGGTCACCACCACGATCACCAAGGAGATCGGCGGACGCTCGCCCAACGAGGCGGCGACCTGACGCGGAGGCCTCGGCACCGCCGATGAGCGAGATTGTCCGGAGACCGCGACGGACGCCTACGGTTCCATCGCGAGGACGCCTGGAAGATCGGCGAAGCGTGCCTCGGCGTCGCGGCTGAAGATGATCCGTCCGGTCTCGGCCGCGTGCGCCGCGATAATCAGATCGTGGGCGCCCCTGTGCCGTCCGATCCGGCGCGATGCCGCGATGAGACGAGCGTGATGGACGGCCGTGCTTTCTGTGTAGTCCAGCACGTCCAGCACGGACGTCATGGCGGACAGTGATCGTGAACGATCGGCGGCCCTGGCGGCGGTGTCGGCCAGCTCGATTCCAACGCGGTATTCAGCGATCGAGACCGCTGCGACCGCGAGATCGTCGTCGTCCAGTGCGGACCTGTCGACAGCTCCTCGTTCGTAGGCGATCAGAATGTTGGTATCGAGGATCAAGCTGCGGCCCACGGGTCACCCTCGTCCGCAGCCAGGTGACCTACCGCCTGCGCGATGCTGCGCTCGAAGGTGTCGTCCGGCGGTGTGGTGCCGACGAGAGCACCTCGAAGGTCGGCGCCAGTCCTTCGACGCGCCGGTCCGATCTCCGCGATTGGATGATTGCCCCGTGTGATGGTGATGGTCTCGCCGGCCTCGATCGCGTCCAGTAGGTCCGAAAACCTCCGGGATGCCTCTGTAGCCGTGATGGTTCGCATGGCCATCAGCGTATCTGAGAATCAGATACACCGTCACGCTGCTTGCGTCGATCGACGCGGAGTCTGTGGCACCAGGCCGCCCGGAAGATCTTGGCAGGGTGTGTCCGACAACCCACCACGCCACTCGTCGGGCTGGGCGGAGCCCGTTCGCCTACCCGACCTCGCGATCGGGCTGCTTCTTGGCGTCCCGATCTCCGTGGCAACTGAAATGTAGCCAGGTACAAGCTGGTATCTGCCGAGCAGTCGCCGCCAGCGTGGCGACGAGACCATCAAGTATGGTTACCGAATTCGGTGGGAACAGTTCGACCAGCAGCCAGCGCTACTCTGACACGCTGAGTTTTCCACCAACAGGCCGAACATGTCAGCCGGAGACGGTGACGTTTACAGCGCGACCGTCGGGATCGCGGAGCAGGTGCTGGCCTGGGGGAAGACTCGTTTTCGGAAAGTGGCGGGTCGAGAGGACGAAGCCGAGACGCAGCGTTCCGGTGGATCCGTTCCGGCCTGCGGGATAGATCTCAAGCACGCTGCCGCCGGCGAGGCTGGCGGCAACATGCTTCGGCCCGTTCCCGTGGCGTTCGGCTGTGAACACCAGACCGAGGCTTTCATAAAAGGCTTGGCAGCCGGCGACGTCAGAGGTGTAAAGGACGAGTAGGCTGAGCTGCGGGTTGTTCACGGCCACAGTCTTTCTCCACGGCCAAGCGGGTTCGGCGCCGAGTGTGTGGCCAGGAGGGCACGTACGGCGGGCGGCCTCGTGCGGTGAGGCGAAGGCTTCTTCGTAGCCGCCCAGCCTCCTTGGTTTCAGTTAGAGTATAAGTGAAACTAGAATCCGGCCATGGTTTCAGGTCTGGCAGGCGGCGGGACGGCCGGGTCGTGGCTGGGCCGAGGTCAGTTCCGCTTGGGCTTGAGCTGGCGGCGACTCAGTGAGGCGCTGCGCGCACACCCGATAGTCCGCCAACCCGGCGACGGTCGCCGTCAGGAGGAGTGGCCGCGGGTCAGCCCGGTGCTCCGGTGGTCGCGTTTCCCGCGGTGTAGGAACGGGCGCCGGTACCGGCGAGCACACCACCCTGAACGATCAGGTACTCGTCCCGGATCGGCCTGTTCTCCAGCCAGCATTCCAGGATCTCCCTGGTGCCGGCGGCGTAGCGGGCCTGCGCGGACAGCGACGAACCCGAGACGTGCGGCGTCATCCCGTGATGCGGCATCGCCCGCCACGGATGGTCCTTCGCGGGCGGCTGGGGGAACCACACATCGCCCGCATAGCCGGCGAGCTGCCCGCTCTCCAGGGCGCGTACCACCGCGTCCCGGTCGCAGATCTTGCCGCGAGCCGTGTTGATCGTGACGACGTCGCAGACCGGCACCATGTCCTGCGTGGTCGGATGGAAAGTGAGACCGAGCTCCCGCTCGACGTCCGCCGGCAGCGGGTGGCGGTTCTGTCCGGTGGGCCGAGAGCGAACGCCCGACGTGGCTGCTGTTGCTGATTGCTACCCGGCCGAAATGCCCCGATCGCGACGCGTCACCAGCGGATCCGGCAGGTAGACGGCATGATCAGCAGCGTACTGTGGGCAGGTGGACCCGTTGCGTGCCTTCCGGACCGTTGACGACGCCGCCGCCGCCGCCGTAGCGGCCACTATGGTCGCGGCCGAGTCCCGCCTGCAGGACATCTGGCGGCACGCCGTTATCCAGCTGCTCGACGACTACACCAGTGCGCTGCGCCACCAGGGCCTTGAAGCAGCGAGTGCGATGTGGGCCGACCGCCCACGGCCGTCCGGCGACCGCCGAGTGGACGCGGCGCTCGCCGCGCTCGGGGAGTACCTCGCCCGTCGCGACGGCCGGCAGGCCCCCCCATGGGTGCGCGACCCGGCACTCGAGGCGGTGCCGTGGTGGTTCGTCACCGCGCTCAAGGGCCTCCATCCCCGGGCGCTGGTCGAGTCCCCGCTGTCATTCCGCAAACGCGGCGTGTTCATCACCAGCGGCGCACTCCAGCGGGCGTGACATGGCCAGTCCGGGTCTCGGCCGCGAGTCGATCACCAGCCTGTTCCAGGAGCTCAACGACGAACTGGGCCGGCGCGGCGCCAAGGCCGACATCTTTCTCGTCGGCGGCGCCGCGCTCGGCGGGCTGACCGCCGACCGTTAGGCCGATCTCAACGTTGTGCCGCCGGCCGGCGGAGCAGGGCGAGGGCGGGCACGGTTCCGGCGAGGGAGATCCCGGCGGTGGCCCACCAGACGGTGCGGAACGCGTGCAGCTGCGTGCCGCCGGTTTTAGCGCCGCCGAGGACGGCGACCACGATGGCGACACCCAGGGCAAGGCCGGTCTGGCGGAGCATGTTGATGACTGCGGACCCGGTCGCGAATTCGGGCGGGGGCAGCGAGGCTGAGGCGGTGGCCATCATCGTCGGCAGGGTCAGGCCGACGCCGACACCAGTGAGGATCATGCCGCCGAGCAGGCCCGAGGCGTAGTTCGGCTCGGTCCCGATCGCGAGGGCCCACCAGGCGACGCCGGCCCCGAAGGCCACGCCGCCGACCGCGATCACAGCTGCGGGTCCGTAGCGGGCGATCAGACGGCCGGCGAGGCCGAAGGAGATCAGCGGAACCATCAGCGGTCCGGGGGCCAAGGCAAGGCCGACGCGCAGGGCCGACCATCCCCAGTGGCCCTGCTCCCACAGCACGATCGACAGCAACATCGCGCCAAACGCTGCGGAGAAGGACAGGGCGACGATCGACGCGCCGGTGAAGGACCGGGACGCGAACAGTGACGGGCGGATGAGCGGCGTGCGGCTGCGCAGGCAGTGCGCTGTGAACGCGGCGAGCAGCAGCCCGGCGGCCGTCAGCGACGCGATGATCGAGGACGACGTCCAGCCCCAGTCGCTGCCTTTGACCAGCCCGAACGTCAACAGCGCCACGCCACCGGTCATGAGGATCACGCCGAGCGGATCAGGCCGCTCGACGGGGTGGCCGTGGATGTGGGGCAGCCGGCGCCAGCCGACGACCAGGGCGGCGATCCCGACGGGGACGTTGACCAGGAACACCCACCGCCAACTGGCGGCGACCAGCAGGCCGCCGACGACCGGGCCGATGCCGGCGGCCACCCCGCCGGCCGCGGTCCACGCGCGGACCGCGCCGGGGCGGCGCGCCGGTTCGTAGGCGGCGAGCACCAGCCCGAGCGAGGTCGGGGTCAGCAGTGCAGCCCCGGCTGCCTGCACCAGCCGGAAGCCGATCAACATCTCGACGCTCGTCGATGCCGCGCAGGCGGCGGACGCGGCGGTGAAGACGGCGATGCCGAGCAGGAACCCGTGGTCACGGCGGTAGCGGTCCGCGAGCCGCCCGAAGAACACCAGCAGCGACGCGTAGACGATGGCGTACCCGTTGAGCACCCAGGACAGTCCGCCCAGGTCGGACGCGCCGAGATCGCGGGCGATCTGCGGCAGGGCGACGTTGACGATGAACAGGTCGAGGCTGGCGAGGATGACGCCGGCGCACACGATCAGCAGCACCTGGCGCGGCGCTGCCTGCCTTGGTGCCGCGGTCGGACGGTCGCGAACCGTGGCGAGTTCTGTCATGGAACTGACTCTAGAGGTAGTGAGTTCCATCATGCAACTAGCTAGCATGGGGGCATGGAACGCAAGAGCTTCGCCGACATGCACTGCTCGGTCGCGCAGTGCCTCGAGGTCGTCGGCGAGTGGTGGTCGATGCTGATCCTGCGGGACGTCTTCTTCGGAGTCAGCCGCTTCGACGCGTTCCAGGATCGGCTCGGGATCTCCCGCAACGTGCTCAACCAGCGCCTGAACAAGCTGGTGGAGTCCGGCATCCTCACGAAGAAGCCTTACAGCCAGCATCCGCCGCGCTACGATTACCGGCTCACCGAGAAGGGCCGTGACCTGTGGCCGGTGTTGGAAAGCATGCGGCAGTGGGGCGACAGGCACGCCGCGCCGGACGGTCCGCCGGTTCTCATGAGGCACACCAACTGCGGGCAGATCTCGACGGCGGTCATGACCTGCTCCAGCTGCGGCGAACCGCTCGAGGCACGAGGTATGCAGGCCGTCGCCGGGCCAGGGGCTCCGGACGGCTGCATCCCTGTTGCCGGGCGCTCGTAACGGTGTGAAGAAGATAGCGGAAGCCATGGAGAGCCGGCCGAAAGTGAGCAGTTTCGGAGAAGCGTCGGTCACCGAGCCGCATCTAGCATGACCGTCATGGCCATCACGATTCACGCGACCTTCCTGGAGCGACCATGACCGGCTCTTCCACCCAGGGAATCAAGACCGTGCTGCATCCTGTTTCCGACCTGGCGACGGCCAAGGCGGTGTACACCGCGCTGCTCGGCGTACCGCCGCAGACCGACGAGTCCTACTACGTCGGCTACGAGGCCGCGGGCCAGCACATCGGGCTGGTGCCGGGCGGTGGACCGCAGGGCATGACCTCACCGGTGGCCTACTGGCACGTTCCGGACATCGAGGCGAAGCTGGCCGAGGTGACCGCCGCGGGTGCCACCGTGAAGGAGCCCGCGCACGACGTCGGTGGCGGCCGCTTGGTGGCCACCGTCACCGACCCCGATGGCAATGTCCTCGGGCTGCTTCAGGACCGATGAGGGCCGACACCCGCTCCCGCCCTCATCGTCGTCGCGACACCGAACATCGGCTCACCCGCGACGCCGCGTCCCAGCGCCGGTCGCTCCAACAGATGGAGACACGATGAGCATGGCCACGAGGACGGACACGCAGTCGCCTGCGCTGCACGTTCCCGACAGCCACGATCTGATCCGCGTGCAGGGCGCGCGCGAGAACAACCTCAAGGACGTCAGCGTCGAGATTCCGAAGCGCCGCCTGACGGTGTTCACCGGCGTCTCCGGCTCGGGCAAGAGCTCTCTGGTGTTCGGCACGATCGCCGCGGAGTCGCAGCGGATGATCAACGAGACTTACAGCGCCTTCGTGCAGGGCTTCATGCCGACGCTGGCGCGGCCCGAGGTCGACGTACTCGAAGGGCTGACGACCGCGATCATCGTCGACCAGGAGCGGATGGGCGCCAACTCCCGTTCCACCGTCGGCACCGCCACCGACGCCAACGCGATGCTGCGGATCGCCTTCAGCCGGCTCGGCGAGCCGAGTGCCGGGCCGTCGTCCCACTACAGCTTCAACCTGCCCGCGGCCGGCGCCTGCCCGCACTGCGAGGGCATGGGCAGCGTGACCGACATCGACCTCACCCAGCTCTTCGACGACTCCAAGTCGCTCGCCGAGGGCGCGATCACCATCCCCGGCTACAAGGTGGACGGCTGGTGGACCGTGGGGATCTTCATCGAGTCGGGCTTCCTCGACCCGGACAAGCCGATCCGTAAGTACACCAAGAAGGAGCTGCACGACTTCCTCCACCGCGAGCCGACCAAGGTGAAGGTCAACGGCGTCAACCTCACCTACGAGGGGCTGATCCCGAAGGTCCGCAGGTCGTTCCTCGCCAAGGACCGGGAGGCGATGGCGCCGCACATCCGGGCGTTCGTGGACCGGGCGGTCACCTTCACCGCGTGCCCCGAGTGCGGCGGCACCCGGCTCAACGAGGCGGCCCGCGCCTCGCGGATCAGGGGCATCAACATCGCCGACGCCTGCGCGATGCAGATCAGCGACCTGGCCGTTTGGGTCCGCGGCGTCGACGAGCCGTCGGTGGCGCCGCTGCTCACGACGCTGGCGCAGACCCTCGACTCGTTCGTGGAGATCGGGCTGGGCTACCTCTCGCTCGACCGGTCGTCGGGCACGCTGTCGGGCGGCGAGGCGCAGCGCGTCAAGATGATCCGCCACCTCGGCTCTTCGCTCACCGACGTCACCTACGTCTTCGACGAGCCGACGATCGGGCTGCACCCCCATGACATCCAGCGGATGAACGACCTGCTGCTGCGGCTGCGGGACAAGGGCAACACGGTGCTCGTCGTGGAGCACAAGCCGGAGACGATCGCGATCGCCGACCACGTCGTCGACCTCGGCCCCGGCGCCGGTACGGCGGGCGGCACCGTCTGCTTCGAGGGCACCGTCGAGGGACTGCGGGCCAGCGGCACCCTCACCGGCCGCCATCTCGACGACCGGGCCGCCCTCAAGGAGACGGTGCGGACGCCCGCCGGCCGGCTTGCGATCCGCGGCGCGACGGCGCACAACCTGCGCGACGTCGACGTCGACATCCCGCTCGGGGTGCTTGTCGTCGTCACCGGCGTCGCCGGTTCGGGAAAGAGCTCCCTGATCGACGGCTCGGTCTCGGGCCGGGACGGGGTGGTGTCGATCGACCAGGGCACGATCCGCGGCTCGCGACGGAGCAACCCGGCGACGTACACCGGACTGCTCGACCCGATCCGCAAGGCGTTCGCGAAGGCCAACGGCGTGAAGCCGGCGCTGTTCAGCGCCAACTCCGAGGGCGCCTGCCCCACCTGCAACGGCGCCGGCGTCATCTACACCGACCTGGCGATGATGGCCGGCGTCGCCACCACCTGCGAGGAGTGCGAGGGGAAGCGGTTCGGAGCATCAGTGCTGGTCCACCACCTCGGTGGCCGCGACATCAGCGAGGTGCTCGCGATGTCGGTGACCGAGGCCGAGGGGTTCTTCGGCGCCGGCGAGGCGCGCACGCCGGCCGCGCACGCCATCCTCGACCGGCTCGCCGACGTCGGGCTGGGCTACCTCAGCCTCGGCCAGCCGCTCCCTACGCTGTCCGGCGGCGAGCGACAGCGGCTCAAGCTGGCCACCCACATGGCCGGGAAGGGCGGCGTCTACGTCCTCGACGAGCCGACCACCGGCCTCCACCTCGCCGACGTCGAGCAGCTGCTCGGCCTGCTCGACCGGCTCGTCGACTCCGGCACGTCGGTCATCGTCATCGAGCACCACCAGGCGGTCATGGCACACGCCGACTGGATCATCGACCTCGGCCCTGGTGCCGGCCACGACGGCGGCCGGATCGTCTTCGAGGGCACACCCGCCGACCTCGTCGCCGCCCGCTCCACCCTCACCGGCGAGCACCTCGCGGCCTACGCCGGTACCTGACCGAGGCCCTCCCGGACACCGTGAGACGAGGTCTCTCATCTGTTTTGACCGAGCACGCTTCTACGCCGTCAGCGATCGGCGTCGGTGTAGAGCACCACGCCGCGTAGGTTCCGTCCGGCGGCCATGTCGGCATAGCCGGAGTTGATGTCCTCGAGTTTGTACGTCGACGTGACCAGTTCGTCCAGCTTGAGCTTTCCCTCGCGGTACATGTCCAGCAGCCAGGGAATCTCCACCCGGGGATTCGCGCCACCGAAGATCGCACCTTTGAGGGTCTTCTGCAGCAACGTCAGCTCGAACAGGCTGAGCTTGACGTCGAGGTCGGTTGCCGGACCCATCCCGGCCACCACGCAGGTGCCGCCCTTACCGACCAGAGCCAACGCCGGAGCGATGTACTCGCCACGCATCCGGTCAATGGCGATGACGGCCTTCTCCGCACCGCGGCCCCAGGTCAGGTCGGTCACTGGCGCCAACGCCTCGGCCAGCGAGGCGAAGGTGTGGGTGGCACCGAACCGCTGTGCCTGCTCCCGCTTGAAGGCCACCGGGTCGATGGCGATCACCCACTTCGCGCCGGCCGCGACCGCACCCTGCACCGCGTTGATGCCGACACCGCCGACACCGATGACGACCACCGTTTCGCCCGGTCGCACCCCGGCAACGTGGGTCGCCGAGCCCCACCCGGTGGTCACCCCGCATCCGACCAGCGCAGCCTTGTCCAGCGGGACGTCCTTCCTGATCTTGATCGCGGATGCCTGGTGCACGGTGACGTACGGGGAGAAGGTGCCGAGCAGGGAGGTCGGGATCACCGGCTTGCCGCGCGCGCGCACCCGGTACGACCCGTCCGAGATCGACTTCCCGGTCAGCAGGTCGGCGCCGAGGTCGCACAGGTTCTGCCGGCCCGACGAGCACGGCGGGCACTGCCCACAGGACGGGATGAAGCCGAGCACCACATGGTCGCCTTCGGCCAGCCCGCGCACGCCCGGACCGACCGTTGTCACCACCCCCGCACCCTCATGCCCCCCGAGGATGGGGAAGAATTTCGCCGGAAAATCCCCGTCCCCGATGTGCCGATCGGAGAAGCACAGCCCCGAGGCGGCCAGCTCCACCGTGACCTCGCCCTCCCGCGGGTCACCCACGTCGATCTGCTCGACCTGCCACTCCTCGTGCAGGCCCCAGACGAGCGCGCCCTTCGTCCGCACATCTCCTCCTATCCGGTTGCCTGGTTTCGTTTACTTTCACCGGTTTTGGACACCGAGACAGGTCCCACGAGCCGTGTCGCTGCCGAACCCACCCGCTGCGCGCCGTTTAGAGCGCCCGGCGACAGGGGACGCGGCATCGCGTGGTCGGGGCACGCACCTCGCCACGTTGTCGTCAGTCGACACCCAACACCTCCGGTGCCTCCCTCCTCCGCCTCGCGATCTACGCACCCCATCCAGGAAAGAAAGAGCCGTGATGGTGTGCTCACCGCGGCTACCCAGCGTGGATTCTGGGTCTGTCGGGCAGTATCGCGGTGAATCCTTCGAGCTGTCTTGTCTGACGGCGCGGCGCACGTGGACCACGGCGCACAGGTGGGGGACTGGCTGCGCGCTGCCACGCCCTCGAAAGCTGATCAGTTGCTTCCGGCTCGCGGCTGTTCGGACTCGGCTGGGAGACTGCGTCGAGCGACTGGGACGGCGATGATGAAGGCGATCAGGTCGGCGGGCGCGGCTGGGTCGCACTGGGCGAGGACGACGCGCTCACCGGGCACCTGTTCATCCAAAGGGGGACGTCGTAGGCTTCCGTGCGACGCGGTTCACCGGAGCCGACACGTGGGATGGGCGTTGAGCGAGTACCAGTACTACGAGTTCCTCGCGGTCGACCGGCCGCTTGACGCGCGGGCGCAGGCCGAGGTGCGCTCGCTGTCCACCCGCGCGCGGATCACCGCTACCAGTTTCATCAATGAGTACCACTGGGGCAACTTCCGCGGCGATCCGAGCCGGCTGATGGAACGCTATTACGATGGCCACCTCTATCTGGCCAACTGGGGAACACGGCACATCTCACTCCGTCTGCCACGCAGTCTGGTCGATCTGGATGTGGCCGAGCGTTTCTGCGTCGGCGACCAGGTCACGGCCTGGATTGCGGGCGAGCACCTCGTCCTCGACCTGACGAGCGACGACGACTCCGGCGCCTGGGACTACGAGCCGCAGGGATCGCTGTTGGCCATCATCGGCGTCCGGGACGAGCTCGCCGCCGGTGACCATCGCGCGTTGTACCTGGCGTGGCTGGCTGGGTATGGCACCTGGGAACGCGACGAACACGCCTTCGACGGTGACGAGGACGACGAACTCGAACCACCTGTACCCCCTGGGCTGGGCACGCTCACTGCACCGCAGCGCGAGCTGGCCGACTTCCTCCGCCTCGACGACGACCTGCTCGCGGTCGCGGTCGAAGCAAGCCCGCCACTCGACGAAACCACCGACGATTCCGGACACCTCGCTGCCTGGGTGGCGAAACTGTCCTCCGCCGAGAAGGACCGGCTGCTTGTGTGCGTCGTCCAGAATCACGCTGCGGCGGTGCGGATGGAGATGCTGCGCCGATTCCGCGACGAAACCATCCCGAGCATCGCTGATCCGCCCCGCCGCACCGTGGCCGATCTTCTGGACGGTGCGGCGCGCAGGCGCGCTGAACGGCAGAGTCTGCGCAGATATTTGATCTTGGTTGAAGGTCCCGAAATCACCGTCCGCCCGGTCGCCGCACGACCTGTGGGGCATCCGTCCGGGTGGCAGAGATCAGTGCTCGTCCAGCCAGGGGCGAGGCACCCGGTAGGACTGCGCGGTCGGCGGGGTGAGGTAGCCGGCACTGACGAGGAAATAGAGGTACTCGGGCACGGTCAGTCCGACCTCCTGGTGCAGGCCGAGCCGCAGCGCACGGTCGTGGACCCAGCCCAGCCGGTCGCGCACGCCCTGCTCGCTGATGCTCAGCAGGCGGGCGGCCTGCTTGAGCTGCAGCGGTTTCGCCGGCAGCGACGGCGGCCAGTGCAGCAGGTCCGCGAAGACGAGCCGCACGGCCTCCTCCTGCGAAGGCGTCATCGGCGGTGGCGTAGGCGGGCTGGCCGTCATGCCGGTGGTGGTGTCCCGGGACAGGCGCGGGCCCGCCGTGGGCGGCGGCAGCATGTCGGCCTCCAGCAGCACCCAGTGGTACGTCTCGGCCGGCAGGTCGCGGGTGAGGATCCGGACGGCGGCGCGCGGCCAGGTGACCCGCACCTGCCCGGCAATTGCCTGCGGCGGTTGACCCCATGCATGCAGGGTCGCGCCGTTGCGGTTGCGGACGTCGAGGTCCCAGCCGAACTCGGTCGCGGTGACGACGAGCGCCTCACGGGAGACCCGCGTGTTCGGGATCTCGACCCCGAGCGGCAGCCGCGCCTCCCGGCCGACCGTCAGCGTCCGCCCGACCTGCAGTCGCCCCCCGACCGGCACCCGGCAACGCCTCGGTCCGTACTCATAAGCAAGGACCCACCGGTCCGCAGGAACCTGCGCGTCCATTTCCAGCCTTCCGCGCACCGCGCCGTCGGTGGGTGAGGCGGGCCGGTGGGTTGCCGGCCCGCATCGTCCAGGTCAGTCGTCAGGACGACGTCGTGCTGCCCGCGACTGAGGTTCCAGGGCCGAAGGTGGCGTTACCCATAGCGATATCCATGGTGGTCACCTGGTGGGTGGTGTTGACAGTGGGGTTGCACTCGATGACCAGTTGCTGGGCGCCCTGCAGGTCCAGGTGAATCTGCTGCGGCCGCCCGAGAGTGATGTTGATCGGTGAACCAAGCTGGGTCGAGCCGTCCTTGACGAACGTGAGGGCCGCGGTGTTACCCGCCGCATTGGTGGCGTCATTGGGAACACCGATCACCGCGTCCAGGAACGCATACCCCGCGACATTATAGGTGACGTCGGTATTGGAACCACCTCGGTAGCCCGGCCGGCAGGCAAGACGGACGCTGAACGGGTAGCTGGTTGTCCCGATCTGCTCCGGCCCGGTACTCACGTAGACGTTACCGTTGTTGACTGGCTTGATGGAGGAGAGGTTGGTCGTCCCGGTGAGCTGCGGTACGTGGGACGGCGTGGCCGGGCTGGTTGTTCCCGGGGGAGTCGATTCGGTTGTTCCCGAGGGAGTCGGTTCGGTTGTTCTGCGACCGGTCGGAGTGGGTGTCACCGGGCCGGTCGTCTCGGGAATGGTGTTGTTCGAATTCTGGGCGACCGGGGTGGTGGGGCCGGGGCTGCCGTCGCCGAGGAGCTGCGACACGACGATCGCGAGGATGACGACGGCCGCGGCCGCGGCCGCGGCCGCGGCGAACGGCCACCACTTGCGGCTCGGCGATGGCGCAGGGGCCCTGCCGGGCGGCGGGGTGGGGCCCCCGGGATAGGGCGCGGACGGGGGCACGTTCGCGCCGGCGGGACGCGCCGGCGCCCCGCCACCCGGGCC
>NZ_CAUVXP010000096.1:0-23224 GCF_963555955.1 Protofrankia sp. Cas3 | reverse complement strand
GGTTCCCCCCGCCGTCACCGCCGAGCGCGGCCGGCTGGTCGACGCGATGACCGACTCGCACGCCTACCTGCACGGCAAGCGCGTGGCGCTCATGGGCGACCCCGATCTCGTCGTGGGGCTGCTCGGGTTCCTGCTGGAGCTCGGCGTCGTGCCGGTGCACGTGGTGTCCACCAACGGTGACGAGGCATTCAAGAAGCGTGCCGAGGCCGTCCTGGCCGCGAGCCCCTATGGTCACCACGCCACCGTCTGGACGGGCAAGGACCAGTGGCACCTGCGGTCGCTGCTGTTCACCGAGCCGGTCGACCTGCTGGTCGGGAACTCGTACCTGAAGTTCCTGTCCCGGGAGGCGAACCTGCCGCTGGTGCGGGTCGGCTTCCCCATCCCGGACCGTCACCACCTGCACCGGTTCCCGATCGTCGGCTACGAGGGCGGGATCACCCTGCTCGCCCAGTTCGTCAACATCGTGCTCGACGAGCTCGACCGCAACGCCCCAGACCACAGCTTCGACGTCATTCGCTGAGGTGGAGATGGCTGCCCTGACCCGCGGCACGCTCGCGACAGTCCCGCTGTTCGACGAGCCGGCATGCGATCACAACCGCACCAAGGACCTCGCGACGCGAAAGGCGGGATGCCCGAAACCCAAGCCGGGCGGTACCGCCGGCGGCTGCGCGTTCGACGGTGCGATGATCACGTTGGTGCCCATCGCCGACGTCGCCCACGTGGTGCACGGGCCGATCGGATGTGCCGGCAACTCGTGGGACGGTCGGGGCAGCCTCTCTTCCGGTCCGACGCTGTACCGGCGCGGCTTCGCCACCGACGTCGGTGAACAGGAGGTGGTGTTCGGCGGGGAACAGCGCCTCTACGACACCGTCGTCGAGGCCGCCCGACGCCACCGTCCAGCCGCGGTCTTCGTGTACTCCACCTGCGTCACGGCGATGATCGGCGACGACATCGACGCGGTGTGCGCGGCGGCGGCGACCGTGACCGGGGTACCCGTCGTCCCGGTGCACGCGCCCGGCTTCGCCGGCAGCAAGAACTTCGGCAACCGCCTCGCCGGTGCGGCCCTGCTGGAACACGTGATCGGCACGGTCGAACCGGCGTTCACCACCCCCTACGATGTCAACCTGATCGGCGAGTACAACATCGCCGGCGAGTTGTGGGATGTCACCCCGGTGCTGGCCACACTCGGTATCCGGGTGCTGGCGAGCATCAGCGGGGATGCCCGCTACGCCGAGGTCGCCGCCGCTCATCGGGCCCGGGCGACGATGGTCGTCTGCTCGCGCGCACTGCTGTCGCTGGCCCGCGGGCTGGAAGACCGCTACGGCATCCCATGGTTCGAAGGCAGCTTCTACGGCCTGCGGGCGATGGCTGACACGCTGCGTGGGTTCGCCGGCCTCCTCGGTGATGACGAGCTCGTCTGGCGCGCCAACGAGCTCATCGCCGCGCAGGAGGCCGGCGTCGCGGCGGCGCTCGCCCCCTACCGGGAGCGCCTGGCCGGGGCCCGCGCAGTGCTCTACACCGGCGGCGTCAAGAGCTGGTCACTCGTCTCGGCACTGCAGGACCTCGGGGTGGAGGTCGTTGCCTCCGGAGCGACGAAGAGCACCGACGACGATGTCGACAAGATCACAGCGTTGCTCGGCCCGGACGGTCATGTGATCAAAGACGGAAACCCGACCGAGCTGCTGCGCATCGTCCGCGAGACCCAGGCCGACATCCTCATCGCGGGTGGGCGTAACCAGTACACCGCGCTCAAGGGCAGGCTGCCGTTCCTCGACGTCAACCAGGAACGCCAGCACGCCTTCGCCGGCTACGCCGGAATGGTCGAGCTGGCTCGCCGTCTCGACCTGGCGCTGTCCAGCCCGATCTGGGAGCAGGTTCGCGCGCCGGCCCCGTGGGACCGGCCCGCCGCCCCTGAGAACACCGAGAACGCCGAGAACACCGAGAACGGGGCCCCCTGATGGCACGCGTGGTGCCCGGCGCCACCGGCGCGGCGTTCGATCCGCTCAAGCACAGCCAGCCCCTCGGCGGCGCCCTGGTCTTTTTGGGCCTGGCCCGCTCGATACCGCTGCTGCACGGCGCCCAGGGCTGCACGGCCTTTGCCAAGGCCCTGCTGACACGGCACTTCCGCGAGCCGATTCCGCTGCAGACCACGGCGGTCACCGAGGTCAGCGCCGTGCTCGGTGCGTCCGACTCGGTCATCGCCGCGTTGGACACGATCAGTGAGCGTAACCACCCGGATGTGATCGGGGTGCTGACCACCGGCATGACCGAGGTCAACGGCGAGGACCTGCTCGGTGTCCTGCGGACCTCGCCGTACGGGCCGGCGGCGTCCGTCGCCCCGGCCGCCGGGCACCCCCTGGTCGTCCCGGTGTCCACGCCGGACTTCCGCGGCGGGCTGTCCGATGGCTGGTCGGCCGCGCTGGAGGCCCTGGTCGGTGCCGTCCCCGGCGCCGGAACGGCACCGACCAGGCATCGGCAGGTGGCGGTGCTGGTCGGCCCGTCGTTGTCCGCCGTCGACCTCGACGAGATCGCCGGGCTGGTGCGGGCGTTCGGGCTCGACCCCGTGCTCGTCCCGGACCTGTCCGGCTCCCTGGACGGCCATCTCGACGAGGCCTGGTCGCCGCTGACCACGGGTGGGACGAGCAGGTCGGACCTGTTCGGGCTCACCGCCTCGGGTGCGGTGACGGTGATCGGCGCGACCGCCGCCGGCGCGGGTGCGGCGCTGGCCGCTCGCGCCGGCGGCCGTGCAGCCCTGACCGTGCACGATCATCTCAGCGGGTTGGAGATGGTCGACCGGCTGGTGCGCATGCTGATGGATCACAGCGGCGTGCCCGCGCCCGAGTCGGTCCGCCGGTGGCGGCGTCGGCTCGCCGACGGCCTGCTAGACAGCCATTTCGTGCTCGGTGGCGCACGGATCGCGCTGGCCGGTGAGCCCGAGCAGCTCGTCGCGGTGGGCTCGCTCCTCTACGACGCCGGCGCTGAGATCGTCGCGGCGGTGTCCCCGACCGACGCCCCGGTGCTCGGCCGGGCGCCATGGGACGAGGTGGTCGTCGGTGACTTCCTCGATCTCGCCGAGCGGGCCGCCGCCGCCGGCGCCGAGCTTGTCGTGGCATCCAGTCACGGATGCGAGGTGGCCGACCGGATCGGCGCGGCACACCTGGCCCTGGGTTTCCCCGTGTACGACCGTCTCGGCGCGCAGCTGCGGGCCACCGCGGGTTACCGCGGCAGTCTCCAGTTGCTCGTCGACACGGCCAACTGCCTTCTTGATCATCGCTCCGGCCGGCGTCCCGAGCCGGGGCGTGAACCTTCTGCGACCCGGTCCAGCAGGCGTTATGAGGATATGAGGAGTTGACGTGCTGAAAGTCGCATTCGCCACGAGTGACGGCAGCGCCGTCGACCAGCATTTCGGTGTGTGTCGTCGGTTCGACGTGTACGAGGTCTCGGCGACCGCGGCCGAGCGGGTGGAGACGCGTACGCTGCCCCCCGCCGATGACGACGAGGACAGCAAGATCGAAAGTCGGCTGGCGGCGGTGGCCGACTGCTCGATCCTGCACGTCTGCGCGATCGGCGGGTCCGCTGCAGCCCGGGTGGTGAAGGCCAAGGTCCATCCGGTGAAGACCGAGCCGGACACCCGGGTGATCGATCTGATCGAGCGGTTGCAAGGTGTCCTTGCCGGGAATCCGCCGCCGTGGCTGCGCAAGGTGATGCGCCAGCACTCACCGGATCTGGCGCCCAACTGGACCCCCCGATGAGCGGCCCCACCGGCCCCACCGGCGCTGGAGGTGCGCCGAGCGTGATCGCCGGCAGCGGCTTCCTGCGCGACCTGGTCGACCAGCTGCGGGCCGGCGACACCTACGGACAGTTCGACCGGCTCGGTGTCGAGAAGCTGCTCGGCCCGTTCGTGCTCACCGCGGCGCGGCGGCGCGAGCTCGCAATCACCTGCGACATCGATCCGGCGACCGAGGGGCGACTGCGTACCTACTACCAGGCGGTCGCGGCTGGTATCGAGAAGGTGACCGGTCAGGTCACCGGCTACGTGCTGGACCTCAGCCACGAGGGCTTCGGTCGGGTCATCGTGTTCGTCGGCCGCCTCGTGGTCATCTCCGACGTCCTGCGTGACGCCCATCGGTTCGGTTTCGACTCCATTGATCATCTGGCCGAGCGTGGCGAGGCGCTGGTACGCGCCGGCGCCGCCCTGGCCGGCGCCCACCCGGAGGTGGCCCGTGACGACTCCTGACGAGATCCCCCACCTGCAGACGAAGCTGAAGAAACTCAACAGCCTCGCCACCCGCTTGAAACTCGATCTGCACGACCTGGCCGAGGACCTGCCGATCGGCTGGGAACAGATCCTGGAGACGGCCACCGCCACGTACAACACCTATGTCGAGATCAACCGACTGGAACACGAACTGGCAAAGGTGGATGCCCGGTGAGCGCCCGCCCGCCGGTGCCGCCCGTGGCGCCGGACACCGACCGGTTGGCGGACTTCCGCCGTGCCGAGACTGCCGAGGAGTACTTCGAAACCCTCGACGTTCCTTACGACCCGCGGGTGGTTGCCGTCAACCGGCTGCACATCCTGCGGCACTTCGCCGCGGCGGTGGCCCGGATCGACGCCGACCCGGCCCTGCCGGCCGCCCGCATCGCCGCCTATCGAACGGCGCTCGTGGACGCCCATGAGGTGTTCACCACCGCCGGGGCACTGGACCACCGTCTGTTCAAGGTCCTGGCCGACCGTGCGCCCCAGGCGTTCGTCGCCCTGGCTGCCGTCACCGTCGAGTCAGTCGTCGAGTCAGTCGTCGAGTCAGCCGTCGAGTCAGCCGTCGAGTCACCGGGGAGTGTGCGATGAGAGCCGCGTTCGACATCGGTGACGAGGTGAGCGCCGTCAAGGCGTTGCGTAACGACGGGACCTACCCCGAGCCCGGCATCGCTGTCGGCGACGTGCTGGTCGACGCCGGATCGGTCGGCCACGTTCGCGGCGTCGGGCTCTACCTGCAGGAGCACATCGTCTACGCGGTCGCGTTCACCAACGGCCGGGTCGTGGGCTGCCTGGAGAAAGAGCTCAGCCCGGCGACGGTCGCCGCAGGTCATGAGACCCGTCACGAGGCGTGTCACGAAGGAGGTGAACCAGCATGACCGAGGGTTCCATTCCACTGCCGGTGCTGCCCTCTGCGCAGCCCACGCAGCAGGCTGCCGGCGAGGCGGTGGCTCCCGCCGGCGGGTGCGCGTCGACCAAGGGTTGCGGGAGTAGCGCCACCGGACTCGACCCGGAGATCGCCGAGAAGATCGCGAACCATCCCTGTTACAGCCAGGAGGCGCACCAGTACTACGCCCGGATGCACGTCCCGGTCGCGCCCGGCTGCAACATCCAGTGCAACTACTGCAACCGCAAGTACGACTGCTCCAACGAGAGCCGGCCCGGTGTCACCAGCCGGCTGCTGTCGCCGGAGGAGGCGCTCGCCAAGGTCAAGCGGGTTGCCAGCGAGATCAAGCAGATGAGCGTGCTCGGCGTGGCCGGGCCCGGTGAACCGCTGGCGAACGCCGGCCGTACCTTGCGCACGATGGAAATGGTGGCCCGGGACTGCCCGGACATCAAACTCTGCGTGTCCACCAACGGGCTCACCCTTGTCGACCACGTCGATCGCATCGAACAGCTCGGCATCGACCACGTGACGATCACCATCAACATGACCGACCCCGAGATCGGGGCGCGGATCTACCCGTGGGTGCTGTACCGGGGCAAGCGGCACACCGGCCGGGAGGCGTCGAAGATCCTTTCGGACCGGCAGCTGGCGGGGCTCGCCGCACTGACCGAACGCAAGATCCTCTGCAAGGTCAACTCGGTGATGATCCCCGGTGTCAACGACGACCACCTGGTCGAGGTCTCCCGCACCGTCCGGGGCATGGGTGCGTTCCTGCACAACGTGATGCCGCTGGTGTCCGCACCCGAGCACGGCACCCACTACGGCCTGACCGGGCAGCGCGGCCCCACCCCGACGGAGCTCCAGGCTCTGCAGGACCGCTGCGCGGGCGACGACGGCGCCGAGATGAACATGATGCGCCACTGCCGCCAGTGCCGGGCCGACGCGGTCGGGCTGCTGGGTGAGGACCGCAGCGAGGAGTTCGGCCCGGAGACCTACCTCAACGGCGAGGTCACCTACGACCTTGCCGGGCGCCAGCAGGCACACGCCGCGATCGAGCGTTGGCGCACTGACGTCCGGGCCACCCGCGAGGAGTTGCGGATCTCCGCGGACGGCATCGCCAAGCCGGCACGGACCGTCCTGATCGCTGTCGCCACCAAGGGCGGCGGCGTGGTCAACCAGCACTTCGGCCACGCCGAGGAGTTCTGGGTCTACGAGGCGGGCGAGAACTGGGCCCGCCTGGTCGGCACCCGCAGCGTCGCGCGTTACTGCGAGGGCCCGTCTGAGTGTGATGCGGACGAGTCGGTGCTCGACAAGACCGTGCGGCTGCTGTCGGACTGTGCTGCCGTGCTGTGCAGCAAGATCGGCAATGGGCCGCGGGAGGCACTGACCGCTGCCGGGATCGACGCCGTCGAGTGTTACGACCTCATCGACTCCGCCGTTGCAGCCCAGGGCGCGCGGCTGGCTGCTGCGACGCCGTCGCAATCCCCGACCGGGCCGGGCGGGTCGCCCGAGCCGGGCCAAGAGCCGGTGGTGGCGCGGTCGATGATCGCCAGTCGCCTCGCAGCGGAGGTACGATCATGATCAGTAAGTTGCAGGTTGTTCTCACCGAGCGCGCGGGCGACCAGGTGCGTGCTCTGCTCGCCCGCGACGATGCGACCGCCGGCTACGGCCTGCGGGTCGGTGCGCAGCCCGGTGGATGTTCGGGCTACACCTACAGCCTGGCGCTTGCGCCCGCCGCCGAAAAGGGGGATGTCATCGTTCGCCAGGACGGGTTCGACGTGCTCGTGGACTCGGCCTCGGCCTCGATCGTCCACGGTGTCCGTATCGACTATGTCGAGTCGCTGACCTCGTCGGGTTTCGTCTTCTCCAACCCCAACGCGTCGGACCCCTGCTCATGCGGGTCGTCGTTCGCCGCGCCGGAGCGCAACGGGAACGAGGATGCACTGTGGCAGCAGGTCGAGGATGCGATGGCGCTGATCCGCCCGTTCCTGCAGCGTGACGGCGGGGACGTTTCGGTGCTCGATGTCACCGGTGGAGTCGTGTCGGTGCGGCTGACCGGCGCCTGCGGGGGGTGTTCCTCCGCGTTGGACACGCTCGCGGGCGTCATCGAACGTCAGTTGAAGGAATCGGTGCCCGCGGTCGAGCGAGTCGTCCTCGCCCCCTGACCGCGCCTGGACGTATCGGGAGATGGACCAGTGAGTATCGCGATCAGTTTCACCGACCGGGCGGCGGACAAGGTGCGCGCGCTGCTTGACCGCGCGGGGACGGCATGCGCATCGGGTCTGCGGATCTGTGTCGACACGTCCGGCAACTGCGCCGGTCACCGTTATCGGCTCACGGTCGTGCCGGCACCGGCGGACGGTGATGTCGTCACCCGCGTCGGGGATTTCGAGGTGTTCGTCCCCGCCGACGCGACGGATCAGTTCGACGGCATCCGTATCGACTACACTGAGTCGCTGATGTCGTCCGGCTTCACCTTCTACAATCCGAACACGCGTAGCAGTTGCCTGTGTGGCCCTTCGTTCGTACCCCCGGTCCAGCCCGACGGGGTGGAGACGTCGCTGTTGCAGAAGGCGAACGTGGCAATCCAGTACATCCGACCGCATCTGCAGCTCGTCGGACGGGACGCGTCCGTCGTCGGGGTCGCCGACGGTGTGGTCTCGGTCCGGCTGACCGGTGCGGGCCTCGAGCACGAGGCCGAGATGATCGCGCTGGTGCGGACGGTCGAGCAACAGCTGCGGGAGGCCGTTCCCGACATCAGCCGGGTCGTGCCCGCGGCCGTGAGCCGATAGCGCGGCCGGGAACGGCGGCCGGGAATATGGGTGGGGACATGCAGCGCTTTGCACGTCAACTGACACTGGATGGTTTCGGCGGACCGGGACAGGAGCGACTGTGCGCGGCGACGGTGCTTGTGGCGGGGGTGGGTGGGGTGGGCGGCGCCGTAGCCACCTATCTCGCCGCGGCTGGCGTCGGGCGGCTGGTCCTCGTGCATCCCGGCGCCCTCGAGATACCCGACCTCAACCGACAGACGCTTATGCGACCCGACCGGGTCGGTGATCCGCGGGTGGCCTGCGCCGCCGACACACTGCGGGTCCACTATCCCGACGTCACGGTCGAGGCGTGGGACCGCGACCTGTTCGACCCGCATATGCCCGGTCTCGTCGCCGGTTCGGACGTGGTGGTCGACGCCCGCCACAACTTCCCCGAACGTTTCCGGATCAACCGGATGTGCCTGGACCTGGGTGTGCCGCTGGTCTTCGCGGCGATGAACACCACCGAGGCCCAACTGCTCACGGTCGTGCCGGGCGGGCCGTGCCTGCGCTGCGTGTTCGCCGACGGGGACCCGCAGTGGGACCCGCTCGGCTTCCCGGTGCTCGGCGCGGTCGCCGGCACCGTGGGGTGCCTGGCGGCCATGGAAGTGATCAAAACGGTCGCCCGGTTCGGCGAGAGGCTGACCGCCAAGCTGCTCGCCTTCGACCTGTGGGACATGGATTTCCGCTCGTTCGCCGTGACCCGTGACCCGGACTGCGTCGACTGCGGGGCGCACCGGTCGGAGGTGTACCAGATGCACCGCCGTGAGCCGACCCCGATCGGGGCCGGTCTGGCCGGCCTGTGTGGCAACGACGATCCACGCTGACGACGATGATCTATTTTGACCACAACGCCACCACACCGGTCGACCCGCGGGTGCTGGCCGCGATGCTGCCGCTGTTCGCCGAGCAGTGTGCGAACGCCTCCAGCGGTCACGTCGCGGGCCGGGCGGTCGCTCGGCTCGTCGAGCAGGCTCGGGGGCAGGTCGCGGCGCTGGTGGGGGCGAACCGGCGCAACGTCGTGTTCACCAGCGGAGCCACCGAGGCGGTCAATCTCGCGATCCGCGGCGTCCTGGCCGGCGCCGGGTCCCCCCGTCGGCGCATCCTGGTGTCGGCCACCGAGCACAAGGCCGTCCTGGCCGCGGCTGCGCAGGCCGTGAGCATCCACGGGGGCACGGTCGGGTTGGTCCGGGTGCTGCCCGACGGCACCCCGGATCTCGACCACCTCGCCGCATCGCTGTCATCGGATGTCGTGCTGGTCGCCGTCATGGCGGCCAACAGCGAGACCGGCGCGATCGCGGACGTCGGGCGGGCCGCCCAGCTCGCGCACGGCGCCGGCGCCCTGTTCCTCTGCGACGTCACGCAGGCCGCGGGCAAGATCCCGGTGGCGCTGGACGCTGGCGAGATCGACCTCGCGGTGCTGAGCGCACACAAGATCTACGGCCCCAAGGGGGTCGGCGCGCTTCTGGCCAGCCGGCGCCTGCAGGCCCGCCTGACGCCGCTGATCGTCGGCGGGGGTCAGGAACGCGGCCTGCGCAGCGGCACGATCAACAGCGCCGGCATCGTCGGATTCGGCCAGGCCGCGACGATCGCCGCGGCGGAACTGGCCGCCGACGCCGATCGCCTGCGCCGCCTGACCGCGCTGCTGCACCATCTGCTCACCGAGAAACTCGACGGCGTCGCGCTCAACGGCCCGACCGTCACCCGGCTGCCGAACACCCTGAACCTGCGGTTCGTCGACGCTGACGCCGACGCGGTCATGACGGCCATGCCGCAGGTGGCCGTATCGGCGGGCAGCGCCTGCCAGGGGTCGAGTACCGAACCGTCCCACGTGTTGACGGCGATGGGCCTGGGTGCCACCGCCGCGTCCCAGAGCCTGCGTTTCAGCCTCGGTCGCCCCTCCACCGCCGAGGAGGTGCAGGCCGCGGTCGGCCATGTCGTCTCCGCCGTCGAGCACGTCCGCGCTCTGGGCGCTGATTGAGGGGGCGGTGGTTTCGGTCATTCTGACAACCGCTTTCACCTACCGCTGCGCAGGCGGAGCCGGAGGGGGCGGTGGTTTCGGTCATTCCGACAACCGCTTTCACCTACCGCTGCGCGGGTAGAACGTCGAGGAAGCCGGGCGGTACGTGGCTGGCCAGCCAGACACCGTTGGCGCTGCGCCGGAACCGGTGGCCGGCCTGGTGCATCGCGCCCGAGTCGACGGTGAGGATGACCGGTTGGCCCCGGCGGGCGCCGACCCGTCCCGCAGTATCCGAATCAGCCGACAGATGGACGTCGTGGCGTCCCATCGGGCGGAGCCCCTCCCGACGGATCGCGGGCAGGAAGGACCCGATCGTGCCGTGATAAAGCACCTCTGGCGGCGGCGTCGCCGCCAGACCGAGCTCCACCCGCACGGAATGGCCCTGGTTGGCACGGATGTGCCGCCCGGCGTCGTCGACAGCGAAACGTTGCTTGTCGCTTGTCGCCACGACCTCGTCGAGTTCGGCCCGGCTGATCGGGAAACCGGACCGGGCGCAGGCGTCGAGTAGATCGGTGACGGGTGTCCACCCCGCGCTGTCGAGAACAATGCCGATGGCATCGGGCGCGTGCCGCAGATGGCGGGACAGGTAGCGCGACACCCGCTCCGCGCGACGCGCAGTCATATCTACCATAAGGTCCAGACTATCCGAGTCATGGGCCGAGTACCCGCGGTCAGGATCGGACGCGGGGTGCCTGGTTCCGGCTGACGGTGTCGATGATCTGTGCGGTCGGGCCGACGACCAGGACCTCGTCACCTGGCCGAAGCCGGGTGTGGCGGGTGGGCCGGTAGTTGGGGGCCCGGTCGGGGGTGCCGTCGTGCTCGGATGAGGTGGCGATCGCGAGCAGCCGGGTCCCGGTCGACAGCTCCTGCAGGGTCGGGCCGTCCAGGCCACCGCCGGCGACCACGGTGATCCGCGCGACCAGGAAGGGCTCACGGTCGACGTAGAAGGTGCTCACCACCTCGTAGTCGAGGGCGGCGCCGACAAACCACGGGGTGGCCAGGGCGGACGCGCTGCGGGCGGTGTGGATGGCGAACCTGCGTTCGGCTTCGTCGGCAAGGGTCGTGTCGAAGATGCGCAGCACCACCCGCAACCCGGGCTCGCCATCGCCATTGCCATTGCCATCAGATCCGGGGGCGCGGGTTCGCGCCGGGTCGATCCCCGACCGGTGCCGCCGGCGCCCGCGTCCGCGTCCCGGCCGGTGCGGTCGACGGCCAGCGCGACGACGGTCCGCGTGATGATCGTTGAATGCCTCCCGCGCGGAGAGCACAGCCTCCAGGTTCGCCACGTCGTCGCTGGTCAGTGCGGCGAGGGTGGTGGCCCGGGCGAGTCCGGCCTCCATCAGGGTCGCGCGGACGGTGGCGTCACCGAACACGACCGGCACCTTGAGGTCGCGGACCACCGAAAGGAAGCGGTTGTTCGCATCTCTTTCGACGATCACGACGTCCCGACCGGCGGCGACGAGGCCTTCCACGGTGGCCAGCCCAACCGAACCGAGCCCGCAGACGATGACGTGGTCACGCACGGTCGTGGCACGCCCGTGGCCGATTGTCCGTTCCAGCCGGCGGCTGATGATCACATTGGTGATGAACGCGTACACGATCGCGATGGACAGCGCACCGAGGAGGATCAGGGCGATGCCGAATGCCTGTAACCAGGATGCCGCCGCACCGAAGCTGAAGTCGCCGTAGCCGACGGTGGCCATGGTGGTGACGGTCAGATAGAACGCGTCGAGAGGGCCGAAGTCCGCCGGCGCGGCCGGATCGTTGTTGGCATAGGTCAGGCTCAGCACCAACGTGCCGATGGTCATGATGGTCAGAACCGCGCCGAGGGCGAGCCGGAACGGCCGGTCGAACTCGGCCGCAGTGGTCACGGCGAGGTCCCGTATCCAGGCGTGCGGGCGGCGGCGGCGGCCTGCCCGGCCCGACGGTGGGTCGGTGCGGTGTGCCGACAGGTTCGCCAGCGCGTTGACGTCATGCACGCTGCTCACTCGGACGCCGTTGTCGGCGAAGTCCGCCAGCCTGCCGAGCAGGGCGATGTGGTCGCCGGGGGTGACACCGGTATCGCGGCTCGGGCATACCTCCACCTGCCGCGCACCCGGTCTGCGCAGCGCCACCGGTGTCAGATTGCCGAAGACCTGCCGGAACGCCCCGGCTGTGCGGACCGGGACGTCCACCACCGTGAAGATCTCCGATCCGAGCCGGAACGCATGCCGGACGTCGGAGCGGATACAGGCCTCGACGAAGCTGTGGCCGGCCTTCTCCGCGAGGTTCAGCACGCGCACGCTGGGCAGCGCCGCGCCGAGCTGATCGCCGAGCGGGGCATTGGTGACCCGCACGACAAGGCGCAGCTCGGGTGCGATCTCGGTGGCGACCAGCGCCGTCTCAAGATTGTCGAGATCGATGTCATGGCAGGCGATCAGCGCCATCGCGCCTGCGATCGACGCCTGCCGCAGCGCGTCCCCCGTATGTGCCGAGTCGGCCAGGACGGGGATCCCCCACCGCTCAAGGCGGCGGCGCAGCGGACCGACGTCGCGTCTCTCGATGACGACGACGGCCACCCCCGCGGTGTGGAGCTGCTCGGCGATCCGGAAACCCAGCTCGTTCAACCCGCAGACGATGACATGTCCGGAGACGATCTGGCTGAACGCATGGCCGGACACGACCCTCACCACACCTCCGTCTGGACTCTCGACCCGGCCGTTCTGGCCGCAGTATGCCGTCCCTGTGCCCGGTTGCGCTCCGACCCGACCGTGCGGACCTCGACCGTGCGGACCGGCGGGTGGCTGCACCGGCGTTCGCCGTCCGGGCATACTGCGTGGCGACGACGGACGGAGTCGGTGGCACCCGCGTGAGCGGGCGCGGTCATGGGCGTGCCCACGGGACGGGAGAACCACTCGGGATGCCAGCGGTGGAGCCGTGGCATGGATCGGTGCTGGAAGCGGTGTTGGAACGGATCACCTATGCCAACGAGGAGACCGGTTACACCGTCGCCCGTGTCGACACCGGTCGGTCCGGTGACCTGATCACGGTAGTGGGCGCGCTGCTGGGTGCACAGCCCGGCGAGGCATTACGCATGCGCGGCCGATGGGGCTCGCACCCGCAGTACGGTAAGCAGTTTCATGTCGAGGATTACACGACGGTGCTGCCGGCCACGGTTGCGGGTATCCGCCGCTATCTCGGTTCGGGGCTCATCAAGGGAATCGGGCCGAAGCTCGCCGAGCGGATAGTCGAGCATTTCGGGGTCGCCGCACTGGACGTCATCGAACAGGAGCCCGAACGGCTGATCGAGGTTCCCAAACTCGGACCCAAACGCACGAAGGCGATCGCGGCCGCCTGGGAGGAACAGAAGTCGATCAAGGAGGTGATGGTTTTCCTCCAGGGTGTAGGGGTGTCCACGTCACTGGCAGTGCGAATCTTCAAGCAGTACGCCGACCGCTCCATCGACGTGGTGCGCACCGAGCCGTACCGGCTGGCAACCGATGTGTGGGGAATAGGTTTCCGGACGGCGGACACGATCGCCAAGGCCGTCGGGATTCCCCATGACAGCCCGCAGCGCATCAAGGCCGGTCTTGCGTTCACCTTGTCGGAGGCCACCGGGGACGGCAACTGC
The DNA here is from genome assembly GCF_963555955.1 of Protofrankia sp. Cas3. Lineage (NCBI taxonomy): Bacteria > Bacillati > Actinomycetota > Actinomycetes > Frankiales > Frankiaceae > Protofrankia > Protofrankia sp. Cas3. The sequence continues at coordinate 9,643 of NZ_CAUVXP010000096.1, read as the reverse complement.
TTCCTGCCCGAACACCAGTTGATCGCCGAGGCGATAAAGATCCTGCAGGTCGACACCGGAGCGGTGATCGAGTGCCTGGGCGAGCTCGTGGCGGAGGATGGCGTTGTCCGCGAGGAGATCCCCGGGGAGGACCCGGCCGAGCCGATCGCCGCGATCTATCTGGTTCCCTTCCACCGTGCGGAGATTTCCCTGGCGGGCCAGCTGCTGCGGCTGTTGCGGACGCAGCGCGACGCGATGCCGTCCTTCGTCGAGGTCGACTGGGACGCCGCCCTGGCCTGGCTGCGGGATCGGACCCGGGCCGAGCTCGCGCCGGCGCAGGTGGCGGCGGTGAAACTGGCCCTGACCGAGAAGGTCGCCGTGCTCACCGGCGGACCCGGGTGCGGCAAGAGCTTCACCGTGCGCTCGGTGGTCACCCTGGCCCGCGCCAAGGGCGCGAAGGTCGTGCTCGCCGCGCCGACCGGCCGGGCTGCCAAGCGGCTCACCGAGCTGACCGGGCACGAGGCGGCCACCGTGCACCGGCTGTTGGAACTGCGACCGGGCGGGGACGCGGCCTACGACCGCGACCGCCCGTTGGACGCCGATCTCGTCGTCGTCGACGAGGCGTCCATGTTGGATCTTCTGCTGGCCAACAAGCTTGCCAAGGCGGTCGCACCCGGGGCGCATCTGCTCCTGGTCGGGGATGTCGACCAGCTGCCGTCCGTCGGCGCCGGCGAGGTCCTGCGTGATCTGCTGGCCGACGGCACGCCTATTCCGCACGTGCGGCTCACCCAGATCTTCCGCCAGGCGCAGGAGTCCGGTGTCGTGACCAACGCGCACCGCATCAACAAGGGAGATCATCCCCTGGTACGCGGTCTGTCCGACTTCTTCTACTTCGCCGCGGACGAAGCGCAGGATGCCGCGCAGCTGACCGTCGACGTCGTGGCCCGCCGCATTCCGCTGAAGTTCGGGCTCGACCCGCGCCGGGATGTACAGGTGCTCGCGCCGATGCACCGGGGCCCGGCCGGGGCCGGGGCGCTGAACGTCCTGCTGCAGGAGGCTCTGACTCCGTCGCGTCCGGATCTGCCCGAACGCCGGATCGGTGGGCGGGCCTTCCGGATCGGGGACAAGGTGACCCAAATCCGCAATAACTATGACAAGGGCGCCAGCGGCGTCTTTAATGGAACTCTCGGGGTGGTGACCGCTCTCGACCCCGACGAACAGAAGCTCACGGTGCGTACAGACGAGGAGGAGGACGTCGACTACGAGTTCACCGAACTCGACGAACTCGCGCATGCCTATGCCATGACCATCCACCGGTCGCAGGGTAGTGAGTACCCGGCGGTGGTCATCCCGGTCACCACGAGCGCGTGGATGATGTTGCAGCGGAACCTGCTCTACACCGCGGTCACCCGGGCGCGCAGGTTGGTGGTCCTGGTCGGGTCACGCCGGGCGATCGGGCAGGCTGTCCGCACGGTGAGCGCCGGGCGCCGCCACACCGCTCTCGACCATCGGCTACGGGCACCCGACGGGTACTGAAGACCTGGTAGGCGTGTGCAAGGAGCCGGAAAGCGGTCCGTATCCTTAACCGTCGGTGGAGAGCTGTTGGTCGACATGTCGTGTGTCGGTATCGCGTGTGGCGACATGATCGTGATCACCTTCATTCATTTCGGTCTTGTGGGGTAGCTATGGGAAGTCGTAGTCGCGAACGGCGGCGAGCCAAGCAGCAGGCGCGCGACGACCGGGCCCGGGCCGCCGGCACCGGCCCAGGCGCACGTCCTGGTCCTGGCTCCACGTCCGGTCCTGCTCCTGGTCCTGGCTCCACGTCCGGTCCCGGTCCTGGTCCTGCTCCCGGTGCCAGCCGGTCAGCCCGTCATGATTTCGACGCCTATCAGCACGACCGGCAGACCGCCGACCTTCTGGTCGGTGGGGCCATGCACGCACAGCACACGCAGGACGGCATGGAGTTGTCCCGCTGCATCGTGCTGTTGACCGAGCCTCCGGTCGGGTCCACCAGGCGGCGGATGGTCGACCGGGCCTTCGCGAGCTGGCTGAACCGCATGGTGGAACGTGCGTGGGACAACGGCTGGCAGCCGGCGGACGTCGTGCGGATCGTCAGCCGGGAGGGCGGTGCGCGTCAGCTGCGGATGACGGTCGACGCGATCGCCGCTCAGATGCGCAGGTATGCCGCCTCCACCGTGGACGAGCGCTGGGAGGCGCAGCTCGCGGCGCTCGAAGCCACCGTCTGGTGGGCCGATGACGATGGCTGGCTGGACGCCTGGGGTGAACGCGAAGGTGAGGATCGGGTCGGGGTGGTCACCTGCGCCGTGACGGTGCTTGGGATTCTCGGTACTTTGCCCCCGCTCGCGCAGCTGTGCCCGCCGCCCGGCACCGCGCGTCGCGGGACGCTGCACCCTGACCGGAGCGCTGGTCGGACGGTCGACGCGCGCATGCTCGACCGGGTCCGCGCGCTGTTGGCCAAGGCCGAGTCGACCGGCTTCGCGCAGGAGGCCGAGGCGCTGACCGCCAAGGCCCAGGAGCTCATGGCCCGGCACAGCATCGACTACGCCCTGCTGGCCGCCGAGACCGGGTCGCGCGACGAACCGACCGGCCGTCGGGTCGGCGTCGACAATCCCTATGAGACGCCCAAGGCGCTGCTGCTGGACAAGGTCGCCACCGCGAATCGCTGCCGGGCGGTGTGGACGAAGGACCTCGGTTTCGCCACGGTGCTCGGTTTCGAGTCCGATCTCGACGGCGTCGAGCTGCTCTACACGTCGCTGTTGGTGCAGGCGACCACGGCGATGACGCGGGAAGGCTCCCGCCAGGACCGCTACGGGCGGTCGCGGACCCGTTCGTTCCGCCAGTCCTTCCTCACTGCCTTCGCCGTCCGGATCGGCGAGCGGCTGCAGTGTGCGACCGACAAGGCGGGGGCCGAGGCGGTCGCCGAAAGGGGCCGGGACCGTCTCCTGCCCGTCCTGGCCGCACGGGAGGACACCGTCCGGGAGGCGACCGAGACGATGTTCCCGGGAGTCGTGTCGCGGCCGGTGACAGCCAACGACCGGGAGGGATGGAGTTCGGGTCGGGCCGCAGCCGAGCTCGCCTCCCTCAACGCCCGTACCGAGGTGAGAGACACTCGGCCCGGGTGACGCCCGGCCGGCCCGGCGCCGCCGACGGTCCTCTTTTGATAGATATATCTTGTCAAAGCGGTTAATTAATAAGAGGATCTACGTGCTGGCCGGCGGACGGCCGCTTCCGGCGTGGCCGGCGCGGGCCAGCGGGTCCACTTGGGTCCCGCGGGGCCCACGGGCGCGGGTGCGTAGCGGTGGTCGCGTGCCTGGCGGCCCTCTAGCGTGAAGGAGTTGGTCTGGTGCGTCGCACCCTGTTCGAACCTGAGCACGAGGAGTTCCGCGCGCTTGCTCGGACGTTTTTCGAGAAGGAGTGCGTCCCGCACACCACCGAGTGGGAGCAGGCCGGTGTTGTCGACCGGGAGGTCTGGCGCAAGGCGGGCCGGGCGGGTCTGCTGTTGTGGTCGGCCCCCGAGGAGTTCGGCGGCGCCGGGGTCGACGACTACCGGTTCAGCGTGATCCTCGCAGAGGAGTTCTGGGCCACCGGAACCGTCGGTTTCGGCTTCGGGCTACAGAACGACGTGATGCCGCCGTACATCATCACGCTGACCACCGACGAGCAGAAGGCGCGCTGGCTGCCCGGCTCGGTGAGCGGGGACATCATCTGGGCGCTGGGGCTGAGCGAGCCCGGTGCCGGCTCGGACGTGAAGGCGATCCGCACGACCGCGCGCCGCGACGGTGACAGCTATGTCGTGTCGGGTTCGAAGACGTTCATCACCAACGGGCTGCTGTGCGACAAGGTGGTCGCTGCGGTCAAGACCGACCCGGACGCCGGTCACCGTGGCATCAGCCTGCTTGTCATCGATGCGGATGCACCGGGCTTCAGCCGCGGCCGCAAGCTCGACAAGATTGGTCAGAAGGCGCAGGACACCGCTGAGCTCTTCTTCGACGAGGTGCGGGTGCCCGTGTCGAACCTGCTCGGGCAGGAGAACCGCGGCTTCTACCACCTGATGGAGAGTCTGGGAACGGAGCGGCTCGGCGCGGGTGTCACCGCCGTGGCCATCATGAAGCGGGCCTTGGCGCTGACCGTGGAGCAGGTGCGTACCCGCAAGGCGTTCGGGACGACGATCGGTTCGTTCCAGAACACCCGGTTCGAGCTCGCCGCGATCAAGACCTTGTGTGACGTCGCGCAGGCCTACGTGGACACGGCAGTGCGCGCACACCTCGACGGCGAGCTCAGCGCCGTCGACGCCGCCGGTCTCAAGCAGTGGACGACCGACACGCAGTGCGACGTCGTTGACCGTTGCCTGCAGCTGTTCGGCGGCTACGGCTACATGAACGAGTACGAGATCGCCCGTTTGTGGCGGGACGGCAGAGTGCAGCGGATCTACGCCGGCTCCAACGAGGTCATGAAGGAAATCGTGGGCCGCTCGCTCGACCTCGACGGCAACTAGGGCGTGTTTGAGTGGTTACTGAAGAGTCCTTAAGGGTCTGGGTGGTCAGATGACGCTCACCGCCGCTCACTGGCCGGCCGACACCACCGTCGCGTTGGTCGAGCAGTCGGTCGGCGACTGGTTGCTCCACGTCGCTGACCAGTACCCCGACCGTCCGGCGCTGCGCTGGCCGGTGGGGCCGGGCCTCAAGACCCTGACCTACGCGGGCCTGGTCGCGCACGCCGGTGCCGTCGCGGGTAGGCTGCTCAGCCTGGTCGAACCGGGGGATCGGGTCGCCCTGTGGGCGCCCAACAGCCCCGACTGGGTCATCGTGCAGTGCGCCAGCGCGCTCGCCGGCACCGTCCTCGTCCCGATCAACACCTCGCTGCGGGACGAGGAGGTCCGCTACGAGCTGGCGCAGTCCGGCGCGACGCTTGTCATCGCGGCGGCCGAACACCGGGGCTCGCCACTGGTTGAGCGTGCGCAGACCCTGGCCGGCGAGCTGCCCGGGCCGGTCCGGGTCCTGCCGCTGGAGAATCTGGGGCACGCACTTGGGCGCCGCCCGGGGCCGTTGCCCGCGGTTCCGCCCGCGACACCTTTTCTCATTCAGTACACCTCCGGGACCACCGGGCGGCCCAAGGGCGCCGTACTGTCCCACTTCGCCGCGCTGAACACCGCCCGTATCGCCGGGCGGGTCTTCGCGGCACCGCTGGTGTGGTGCTCCGGGCTGCCTCTGCACCATGTCGGCGGTTCGGTGTCCGGCGTGCTGATGACCTTCGCCGCAGCGGGAACGATGGTCCTGACTCCGGGGGGCTTCGACCCGGCCCGCACCCTGCGGATGGTCGAGCGGGCGCACGTCACCGCACTCGGCTCCGTCCCGACGATGCTGTACGACCTGTTGGCCTGCCCCGACCTCGCCAGGTACGACATCAGCAGCCTCCAGGTCATCCAGACCGGCGGAACGACAGTTCCACCGGCGCTGATCCGCCGCACCGAAGCCGGGCTCGGCTGCCGTGTCGTCATCTCCTACGGCCAGTCCGAAGCGCCCAACGCAACCGCGTGCCTTCCCTGGGACAGCGACGTGGTGAAGGCCGAGACGCTGGGGCGGGCGTTGCCGCAGCGCGAGGTCCGCATCATCGCGCCGGGCACCGTGGGGACGACCGCCGACCTCGGCGAGCCCGGTGAGCTGTTGATCCGTTCCCCGCTGAACATGAGCGGGTACCACGACGATCCCGAGGCGACCAGTCGGACCCTTGATGGCGAGGGCTGGTTGCACACCGGTGACCTGTGCACGATGGACGCGACCGGAGTCCTGCGGATCCACGGACGCATCCGTGACGTCATCATCCGCGGCGGGGAGAACATCTACCCGCGCGAGGTGGAAGAAGTGTTGGTCGAGCACCCCGGCGTGGCGGACGCGGCGGTGGTCGGCGCACCCGATGAGCGCCTCGGTGAGGTTCCGGTTGCGTTCATCGTGCGTGCCACCGGCGATGTGACCGGTGCTGCCGATGTGACCAGTGCGGTCGACGCCGAGGAGCTGGCGACGTTCGCGCGGTCCCGGCTTGCCTACTTCAAGGTGCCGGTGGACTGGCATGTCGTCGACGCCCTTCCCCGCACGGCGTCGGGCAAGGTCCGCAAGTTCCTCCTGCGGGAGACGATCGCGCAGGCGTCACCGCGCGATTGAAGATCCACCAGGCAGGCCCCGGGTAGCAGCCGGATCGGTATCTGCCCGGCATCGGTGCTGCGTAGCAGCTCCAGCAATCCGGATACGGCAGACTGATCCAGAGTCATCGGGTGTACGCGCCTCCGCGAGTTCTTGGCGGTTCTCACGGGACCGACACGCCCGTCAGGCGATCAAGGATTTCCCGATCTACACCACCCAGGGGGACTCACCCGGGTGAACCGTGCGTACGGGCCTGCATGTGCGTGCGATGTTCACAGTCCTGCTCCGCTCCTGGTTGGTGGATGTTCGTGGGAGACTGAGGGGGCTGGGTCGAGCTGGTGTGAGGAGGGAGCTCGTGAGTGTCGCATTTGCCGAGCATGTCGGCCCGTGGACGATCGCAGACGTTGAGGCTATCGCCGGTACTGGCGACCATTCCCGGTACGAGCTGCTTACGCCGGGTGTCCTGACGGTGAGTCCGGCTCCTGGGACCTCCCACCAGCGAGCGTCGCGGCGGTTGGCGAACCTCCTCGATGCGGCGGCCTCGACCGCTGGTATGGCCGTGGAAGTGCTGGAAGCAGTGAACGTGGAGGCGCCTGGCGGCCGGCTGGCTGTGCCGGATATCGCCATCGTCGAGCGGAGGTTCGCGGCCACCGACCCGATCCGCTACCCGGTGGGCACCGTGCTGGCGGTCGTCGAAATCGTGTCGCCCGGCAGCGAGCCACAAGACCGGATGATCAAGCCGCAGCTCTATGCAGACGCGGGCATTGCCGTGTATTGGCGGTTCGAGCTGGCGCCGAAACCGCACATCGTCGTCTCCGAGCTCCGGCGTGGCCGGTTCGTCTCTACGGTCACCGCTCCAGCTGGCGAGCGGACGGTGATCCCCTGCCCGTTCCCGGTCGATCTCGACCCGGCCGAGCTGGCGCGGCAGTGACCGCAGACCTGATCTGAACGATCGGGAGAGGGCCTGCTGGGCACCGACGGAGGTCATGTCCACGGGCGTGGTGTGCGGAGGATGGGCTGGGGAAAGTCTGCCTGGCTTCGGCTCGTCGCCGTGCAGAGAAGGCATGGAAGGCGCTTGCCCTACGTCGGGGCTGGGGATTCGTGTCTGTGTCCGGACCGGAATTTTTTCAGGATCGGTTCGGCCATCCTCCGTGAAGAAATCATGATCGGTCAGTTCCGGGTCGGTGACTTTGTGCGTACCGAACACCCCGCCGCCGAGCTGGGTGTCAGCCAGTTCATCAGCCCGTCCGAAATCACGCTCAGCTCAGCGCACCGCAGGGCCTGGCTTGCCGGTCTGGGTGTTGTCGGACGCCCGCAGCCGCCTGGGCGGGTTGGTGCCCGGGATGACGTCGCGGCCAAGGTGCTCTTTGATCAGGTGTTTGAGCTCCGCGCCGTTGATGAGAGTTATCCGGTTACGTTGGGCGAATTGTTCGCTGGTACGGCTGAACCAGGACGTCGTGACCAATACGCCGGTGGTGGCATTGTGGTCGGTCATGACACCGGTCAGGGCGTGGACGGCGTCAAGGCCGACCAGGCCGGTCCAGCGTTTGGCCTGGATCAGGCAGACGCCGCCGAAGAAAAGGTTCTTCTGGGTCGCGACGGCGTCTACGCCGCCGTCCTTGGACGGCACGGTCTGCCATGCTTCGGCCCCCATGGCCGCGAACAGGTCCTTGACCAAGTGCTCGAACTCGGTGGGGCTGAGTTTGAGGAGATTGGGCCGGGAGTCCAGATCGGCCAGTTCGTCGAGACCATCGACGAACCGGAAGCGTTTAAGATCGAACTCGATGAACGGTGTGACCTCTTCCAGGTCGAACGGATTCGGCGACACCAGCGCGTTGAGGCGCGTCAGGCAGGCTGCGGGGTCGACCCGGGCGAGCTCAAGATCATCGAACCCGTCCCGCTCGGCTTCCACGCTCAGCAGATGAGGCCGGATGTCCTTGCCGGTGGCGCGGTCGATGGAACTGACCCGTCCGTTGAAGACGACCGCTTCGACGACCTCGGCCGACGTCGCGCTGAAGACCTCGTACAAGATGCGTAGCGCCACCCGGGCCACGAGCTGCGCGTAGCGCTGCCGGATCTCGGTGGCTGGCCTCGGCACCGGGTTGATCTCATCACGAGTCTTGACGTAACGGTACTCGCGGACCACCGGGACCAAGTCCTGCGAGGGAAGTTCAATCTCTATCACGACGTCGCGATTCTCGGGTCGGTAGGCGATCTGCCGCCTGCTCGGGAACCCGTCGGGATAGCGGGAGGCGCCCAGCAGCTGGTCGACGTACCACTCCACCGCCTCCGACTCACCCACGGTGAAGGCGTTCCAGCGTACGGCAAGTTCGCCATTATGCGCAGCAGCCTGAGCTTCGGCCAGCGCGACGCACCGGTCATGTTCGGCCCGCGCTGCTACAAGGGCCTGTAGCCGGGCTGTTTCAGCCCTCTCGTACTCGGCGGTGTCGCCTTCCCATCGTGTCCGTGCGGCAGCGAGCTCTTGCTGGTAACGGCCTGATCCGCCAGTCAGGCGGCTGACAAGCCCGGGCTCGTCCGGCGCGTAGTCTTCCCAGATCGGTGCTACGCCTGCCACCGCCAACGCGCCCGGCCGGAAAACCGGAAGACTCGCAGTGATCTCCATGTGGTGCATGCTGAACGGCGCACGCCCCAGCACCCCGAGCAGCAGTTCGTCGAGTTCGGCGATCCGCGCGGCGAGCGCCGCGGTCTTCTCGTCGGCGGTGCGCTGCTGCGCGGCGATGTGGAGCTCGCGGGCTTCTTTCTCCCGCTGTTTAGCCAGCCGCGCCTGCTCGCGCGTATCGCGGTCGGCTGCCCGGCGAGCCGCAGCCTGCCGTCGTTCCCATTCCGAGCGTCCTCCGCCTTGCTGGGCCATGCAGTAACTCCCCGTCAGTGGTTCCAGCCGTGGAAGCATAGCCATCATACGCCGGAGGGTGACCAAATTTGGACGGAAACGATTTGATCATTTTAGGGCTCTCTGATCGACGCTTCCAGGATTGACCCATGTCTTGCACCGACGTCGCGCGCACGTCGAGTTGGCGTGGAACGGGGAAACCCCGTCCGGGTTCGGGCGTCGGTCTCAGCTGCGGATTGCCGGGGTTAGCGCGGTCTGCTCGAATGGTCGCGGACCTCCGACTCAGGGAGAGTAGCCATGGCATCACCTCGCCACGCGCACTTCGGTAGCTGCCCGTGCGGTGGAACCTACGAGCCGCGCACTGTAGAGGTGACGATGACGGTCGCCGGCAAAGTGGTGGTCTTGGAAAACGTGCCGCAGGGCGTGTGCCCGTCGTGCGGCTCCCGCGTGTACAAGACCGCGATCCTCGAGGAAATCGAGCGGGCCTGGCGCGGCCCGGCTGATCCATTGTCACCGCCATGACATTGTCACCGCCATGACAGACGCGCAAACGGTAAACAGGGTGTAGCGGCACCGCGACATCCCCGCTATCCCGCGCGGCTGCGCTGACCTGCGCGGACGCTTCGGTGTAGCGGGTAGCGCCGCCGCGCGGCCC
>NZ_CAUVXP010000095.1:0-23822 GCF_963555955.1 Protofrankia sp. Cas3 | reverse complement strand
GGTTACGGTCACCAGATGAGTGTGCGTGGGGATGACCGGGGCACCGCATCGGTCGACGTCGACCGGTCAGATGCCGGCACCGGCACCGGCAGCTTGGACGGTGTCGACCGGCCGCTGTCCCGGCGGTTGCTCGTCGCCGAGGTGTGGCTCGTCTTCGGCGTCTCGCTGGGAGCGTCCGCGCTGTGGGCCGCCGTCCGCTATATCGGCGATCTGACCGCGCCCGGACCGCTGCGCAGCCAGGTTGCCGAGCTGAACTCGTCGGCGGCGCCGGGACGTCCGTGGCTCGACCTTGCGCTGCAGCTGGTCGGTGTCGCGACCGCGTTGGTGCCCGCGCTGCTGGCGTTGTACCTGCTTGTGCGCGACGGTGGTGGCCCGTCCGCCATCGGGTTCGATCGCCGCGAACCCATCCGTGACATCTGTTTCGGTGCCGGCCTGGCCGCCCTGGTAGGTGGCGCCGGCCTCGGGCTGTACCTGCTTGCCTGGCACTCCGGCGCGAACCTGACGGTGGTCCCCACGAGTCTGCCGGACGTGTGGTGGCGCATCCCTGTCCTGCTGCTGTCGGCGGTGGAGAACGCGGTGCTTGAGGAGGTCGTCGTGGTCGGCTACCTGTTGACCCGGCTGCGCCAGGTTGGCTGCAACGACCGGAGCGCGCTGGCAACGAGCGCGATCCTGCGCGGTTCGTACCACCTCTACCAGGGGCTCGGGGGCTTCGTCGCCAATTTGATCATGGGTCTGCTGTTCGGCCGGATCTACCAGCGCTGGGGACGGATCGGCCCGCTTGTGGTGGCTCACTCCTTGATCGATTCTGTCGCGTTTGTCGGCTATGCAACGTTGGCCGGTCGGGTCTCCTGGCTTCCTACACCGTGAGCCGCGCTCAGTGCAGGCATGAGGGCCACGGGATGGTTAACATACGTTGAACAATAATGGTCTTTTGGTTGCCGATGGGTTGCAGGCGTCGGAAGGTGGCAGAGCGGAGCACGTGCCAGGTGGTGGTGATCCGGTCGGATGTGATGAGAGGGGACGGCATGGGCGGTGAACTGAGGGAAGTCGAACGCAAGTTCGTGGTCGAGCCGGTCTTTGTGCTTCCCGCGTTGGACCAATTGCAAGGCGTCGCCACTGTTACCGAACCGGAAACGGTCACCCTGGAGGCGATCTATTACGACTCCGACGACTTTCGGCTGGCCAATAGCAAGATCACATTTCGACGGCGCACCGGCGGGTACGACGACGGTTGGCACCTGAAGTTGCCGATCAAAGTCGGTGAGCGGGACGAGATCCAACGTCCGCTCGAGCCGGCCCCGAATATCGTGCATACGGCTGATGGCGCAAAAGGGGCGAATATCGCTGAGGCTGCCAAGGAGCCGGTCGGCAGCGCCGACCGGCCGCCGGTCGTGATTGATCCAGTACCGGAAGTGTCTGCCGCTGCTTCCGCCGCCGCTGGTCCAGACAATGGTTGGGCGAACCGCACTCCGCCCGACGAGCTGGTCGACCTGGTGCGTGTCCACCTGCGCGGCGCACCGCTTCGACCGGTTGCGCGGCTGGTCACGACCCGCACCGCCATCCGCCTTCGCAACGCCGCCGGCGCTGATCTCGCGGAGGTCGTCGACGATCACGTCAGCGCCCAGACCCTTGGCGGGAACACCGTGCGCGTGCGGCGCAGCCAGTGGCGCGAGATCGAGGTCGAACGTGTCGGTGCCGGTGAGAACAGCCTGCTGGACACGGTCGGCGCGACCCTGACCGCGGCCGGTGCGTCCCAAGCCCCGGACGCGTCCAAGCTGGCGCGGGTGCTCGGGCCGGCGCTGGCGAACCAGCGGCACTCCGACGCGACGGCGCCCCGGGCCAGGCCGAGGTTGAGGTCGCCAGCGGGTGAGGTTGTCCGGTCCTACCTGGCGGCCCAGGTGGAGGCCTTGCTCGCCGCCGATCCACGGGTTCGCCTGGATGCCCCCGATGCCGTACACAAGATGCGGGTGGCGACCCGTCGGTTCCGCAGCACGCTGCGTACCTTTGCGCCGATGTTCGACCCGGCGACCGCCAGCCACCTGGACGGTGAGCTGCGCGATCTGGCCGGTGCGCTGTCCGCGGCCCGCGACTGCGAGGTGATGGTCGAGTACTTCGACGGGCGGATGGCCGCCCTGCCCGCCGAGCTGGTGCGTGGCCCGGTCGGCGAGGCGATCGACAGCCAGCTGCTCGCAGGCCAGGCCGAGGCTCGCACCGAGACCGTGGCGATGCTGCGCAGCGAGCGGTACCTGACACTCGTTGCTGATCTGCGGGCGGTGATCGCCGGACCGCTGCGTGGCCCGGCGACGCAGCCCGCGCGCACCGCCGTCCCGAAGCTGATCGGACGCGCGGACCATCGGCTGACCCGCAAGGTCGAGGCCGCGCTGGCCACTGCGTCCGGCCACGAGCGGGACCTCCAGCTGCACAGTGCCCGCAAGCAGGCCAAGCGTCTGCGGTACGCGGCCGAGACGGCCGCGCCGGTTTTCGGCTCGGACGCGGTGGCGTTCGCCAGGTTGTCCGAGCAGATTCAGGAACTGCTCGGCACGCATCAGGATGCGATCGTCGCCCAGGGGCTGCTTCGCGCCTGGGGCACCGCGGCCGCCGATACCGGTGAGCCGACCGCGTTCACCCTCGGGCTGTTGCTGGGTCTGGAGGAATGCCGGGCGCGTACCGCGGAGCGGGATTTCATCGACTTCTGGCCGGAGGCATCCCGGCCCCGTCACCGTCGCTGGTTGTACTAAGAGCGCCCGGTTATTGATCACCGGTTGTTGGTCACCGGTTATTGGTCGTAGAAGCCGCGTGACCGGTCGTTGCCGACCCAGCGCGCCGGCAGCTCCAGCAGCTGTCGGATCCGGTCCCGGTCAGGCTGGCTGACCGGGGTCTGCAGCAGGATGGTTGAGTCCGGGTCATCCATCGGGCGCAACGACGAGAGCACCAGGCGGATGTCGCCGACGGTCGCGGTGCTGACCGTGACCGTCCGGCTGGTGAACTCATGCGCCGTCCGGCTTTCCCACCAATGGCGCAGCTCAGGTTTGTCGGCCTCGAGCAGTGCGAATATCTCCCGGGTGCGTTCGTCGGTCCGGTCGTCGCGGGGATTGCGATCGGCGTGGTTCCGAAACTGCGCGAGCATGGCCTTTGTCACGGACTCCCAGTCATTCAGCGTGCTGCTGAGCAAACGGCTGGTGATCATCAGATATATGAGGTTTCGGCGCCGGTCGTCGACGAGGGCAGGGTCCGTCCACAGCGCGGCGTAGGCGTCGTTCCACCCGGTGATGTCAAACCTGTGGTCCAGCAGCAGCGCGGGGCTCGTCGCCCAACTGTCCAGGACGGGTTGGAGCAGCCGTGCCGTACCACGGAGTCGATCATGGAGGTGTCGGCGCGCCACCGGTGGCACGTGCAGACCCGCGAGCGCCAGGACGTGTCGTCGGGCCCCGTCGTCCAGCCGCAGCGTGCGTGCCACGGCTTCGACAACCTGCGGGGAAACCGGTACCCGTCCCTGCTCGAGCCAGGTGTACCAGGCGAGCCCCAGGCCAGACAGCTGCGCCACTTCCTCCCGCAGGAGGCCGGGTGTCCGCTCGCGGTGGGCCTGCAGGAATTTGCCGAGCTCCCGTTGCTGGGCATCCCGCTGGACGTTGCTGTTCGCCGCGCTGTTCGCCGCGCTGTCTGTCATGGTCAACCGTCCTGTGGGTTATCGCCCGGACACCGGCAGCTGGGACATGGGTGGAGGTGTCCGGACAGGGCGGTGATCACCTGTCCGGCGAAGATGCAGATGCCGTTGACCGGGCAACTGACCTTTGGGGGACACCTGTCGATGTTGACATTATCGGGGTCGCCACCGACCGGGATCCCGCCCAGTGCGACCTTGCCCTCCCCGGGCGGCTGGCTGCCCGACCTGCGAGGCCACGGTCGGGACGTCGTGGGACGCCGTGGCACGCCGTCCTTACACAGTTCTGACGACTTTCGGACGGAAGGCACACGAGCCACCGAAAGAGTGGTCGATGTCGCGGACCATGGTGGCCGCGCTCGACGGAGGTGACGGCATGAGGATGTCAGTGGCAACGAAGCTGGCCGCGGTGGCGGGCGCCGTGGTGGTAGTGGCCGGCGGGGTCGCGACCGCGGCGCTGGCCGATTCGGGCGGGTCCACCACCGCCGGCATTGCCACGGCCGCCACCGCGGCGGCCAGCACCGACCCCCACCCGGATGCGTCGCCCAAGGGCATGGGCCGCGCCTGGCTCGCCGAAAAGGGCGTGCACGGGGAGTTCGTGGCGCGCACGGCGAACGGCTTCAAGACGTTCGCCGTTCAGCAGGGGACGGTGACGGCCGTGTCCAGCTCGTCGCTGACCGTCCGCAGCGATGACGGGTACATCGGTTCCTACTCGATTACGGATAACACGGTTGTCCGCCAGGGTAAGGACAAAACGGAGATTTCAGCGGTGAAGGTCGGAGCGAAGGTCAGGGTCGGCGCTCGCGTCGACGGCCAGAGCAGGACAGCACTCCGGGTGACTATGCCCGTCAGCTGATATGCCCGTCAGCTGATATGCCCGTCAGCCGAGTCGCCGGTCGGCCCTGGGCGCGCGGATGCTCGTCGGCAGCCGGACGGCGAACGCCGCTCCGCCCTCGGCGGCCACACCGGCCTCGGCGTGGCCGCCGAGTCGTGCCGCGAGGCTGGCGACCAGGGCCAGGCCGAGGCCGGTGGAAACCGGGCGGATACCCCGGTAGCGCTCGTAGAGCACGGACCGGTCAAAGGCGACGGCGAGATCCTCGGGCGTGAGGCCGGGCCCGCCGTCGCGGACCTCTATGACAATGTGCGCACCTTCCTTGCGGAGGGCGAAAACGATCGGTGCGCCGGCTGGTACGACCCGTAGCGCGTTCTCGGCCAGACCGTCGATGATCTGCCGGCACCGGGCCGCGTCGGTTACGGCATCGAGCGGCCCGCTCGGGATCTCCATCCGCAGCTCGACCCCTTCGGCCGCGCACCGCCGCTCCCAGACCTGCGCGGCGGCGCTGACGACCGCGCTCAGGTCGACGGCGGCCAGATCGATGCGGAAGTCATCGGCACCCAGGCGGGCCAGATCGAGAAGGTCGCGGACGAGGCGGTCGAGCCGCAGGGCCTCGGCGAGCAGCACGCGGCCGGTCGCCGCCACCGAGTCAGCCGGCGTGACCTCATCCACCAGGGCCTCGGCAAAGCCGCGGATCGCGGTCAACGGTGTGCGCAGCTCGTGCGAAACGGAAAGCAGGAATTCACGCTGCCGTTCCTCGCTGATCGCCAGGGCGGCGATGAGGTGGTTGAGGGCCTCGCCCACGTCGGCTATCTCCGCAGGCCCGTAAACCTCGACCCGGACGTCCCGGCGGCCAGCCGCCAGTTCGTGCGCCGCGCTGGCCATGGCCCGCAGGGGACGCGCGAGCCGGCGGGCGAGCAGCAGGCCCATCGCGGTCGCGGCGCACAGTGCGACAACGAGCGCGATCGCGAGCCGGCGCGAGACGGGTACGCTGAGTTCCCGACCCTGGGATGCCGGTTGCACCAGGGCTACCGCGCCCCCGTCGGTCAATGGTCGGGCGGCGATGTTCACCCGGCGTCCCGTGACCGTGGCGGCCCGTCCGACCGGATCACCGGCGCTCAGTCTGGCCAGGACCTCGCCCGACAACTCGGCCCGCCCGGCGCCACGCGGTCCCCAGCTTGAGGTCACGACTCCGTCGCCGTCGAGGCGGATGACGGTGATCTGCTGGGCCACAAGCATCCGGCCCACGCCCGGCCTGAACTCGACGGTCTTCGCCGGGCGATCGTAGAACTGCGCGACGAGGTCAGCCTGTCGTCCCAACGCCCGCCGGGCCTGGTCGTCGGCGGCTCCGCCGATCAACCTCAGGAAGATCACTCCCGTGAGGACGACCGTGAGGGTGGCTACGGCGGTGGCCAGCAGAGCCGCTCGCAGCGCAAGTCCGCTGCGGGGCCTGGAGCGGAGCCGAAGCCGAGGCCTGGAGCGGAGCCGGAGCCTGGGGCGGGGCTCAGGCGTCGGCGGTGTAACCGACACCGCGCACCGTCCGGATCGGACTTGCGTCGCCGAGCTTGGCGCGGACCTGGGCAACGTGGACGTCGACGGTCCGGGTGCCCGCCGCCGCCGAATATCCCCACACCTGTGACAGCAGCCGTTCACGGGAGTGGACCAGACCGGGCCGCCGCAGCAGAGTGGACAGCAGGTCGAACTCTGTCGCCGTGAGGACGACATCCCGGCCGTCGGCCAGAACGCGGCGGCGGCCGAGGTCCATCACGACGGTGCCGGCCCGCAGGGTCTGGGAGATGTCGGGTGCGCCGGCCGTGCGGCGTAGCACCGTTCGCAGTCGGGTGACGAGTTCGCGCGGGGAGAAGGGCTTGGTGACGTAGTCGTCCGCGCCCAGTTCCAGACCCAGGATCCGGTCCGCTTCGTCGTCGCGTGCCGTCACGATGAGTACGGGGATCCAGTTCTCCTCGCGCCGTAACGTCCGGATGATGTCCAGGCCGTTCATCCCGGGCAGGCGGATGTCGAGAATGATCGCTACCGGCGCCAGCAGCCTGGCCGCGGCCAGTCCGTCCGCGCCGTCGGCGCAGACATGCGCACCGAACCCGTCACGGGCCAGATACAGCCGGATGAGGTCGGCGATATGGCGCTCGTCCTCGACGACCAGGACGAGACCGGACGAGTCGTCTCCCACAGTCGTCAGTGTGACGGTGGTGAGCGTCGATGCGCGCACTGCCCCCGCGGCGAGTGGCGTGGTACTGCCGCCGGGGACGGCGCCCCGGACGGCAAGACCGACAGCACTGGCAGCGACGGCGACGGCGGCCCGCCGGCGAGGGGCCAGAACCACGATCGCATCGCCTTTGGCCCTGTGGTTATTCGAAAACTTCGGCCTCCGGCGATGCGACAGAACCACGATCGCATCGCCTTTGGCCCCCCTATGCGGAGCAGGACCAGCTGATCGAGCCGGCCAGGGTGCGGCCCGCTGAGGTCTGTCCGCTGAATGACAGCGAACCGCCCGTGGACGTGATCGCGGCGGTGGTTGCGATGGCGTCCACCGCGTACGCGCCTTCGGCGGATGAGCTGACCGAAACGGTGACCAGGGCCGGGTAGGACCCGGGGCCGTGGTAGGCGGCGACCCGCACGGTCTCGGCGACGGTGTATCCGCGAATGACGCCATTGGCGGTTTCGGCATAGCGTCGGCCGGCCTCGCAGGTGACGGTTGTGTCAACATGGCCGGCAACCGCGACTGGTGATGTGATCGATACTGTCAGGGATCCCGGGCCGCCGGTTCCGCGCCCGGCGGGCACAGTGGCCGGCGGGGCGGTCACGGGTGCGGTCACGGGTGCGGTTACGGACGTGGCTGTGGTCGTCACCTGCGATGACGAGGAGGTGGACGCCTGCGTGGTTGCCGCGGCCGCGGTCGTGCGGACGGTATGGGCACCGGCCTGGCACGCTGCCAGCGGAAGAACCGCGACGCCGGCGAGGAGCACGGCGGCCATCCGGGAGCGACTGGCGTGATGACGGTTCATCGTTGTTCGACACCTCTTCGGGCGGGGACGGCTGGGGCTCCTTGCATCTCCGGAGCCTGCCCGGTGTTTGTGAGAGTTGGATGTGCGAACAGATGGTTTGGCTCGAATGGAACTCACATGTCCGTTCGGTGTGATTACGGCCTGCGCGACACGCAGGCGGGATGGGGGGCACATGAGTGACAACGGGAACCGTGATCCGCAGCCGATGCGGGTCCTGGTTGTGGATGATGAGGCGAACATCGTCGATCTTGTGCGCATGTCCTTGCGTTTCCACGGCTTCGACGTGGTCACCGCCGCTTCCGGCCGGGATGCGATTGCCGCTGTCACCGAGACCGCACCGGATCTCGTGGTGCTTGACGTGTTGCTGCCCGACACCGACGGCTTCGAGGTCTGCCGCCGGCTGCGTGACGCGGGCATCGAAACTCCGGTGATCTTTCTGACCGCGCGTGATCGTCAGGCCGACAAGGTCGCCGGTCTGACCTATGGCGGCGACGACTACGTGACCAAGCCCTTTTCCATCGACGAACTGGTGGCCCGGGTGCGCGCAGTGCTCCGGCGGGCGCGACGTGACCAGTTACCACTGACCGCGCAGGTGCTCGCCTTCGCCGATCTCGTCCTGAACGAGGACACCCACGAGGTGACCCGTGACGGTCATCCGCTCGAGCTGTCGCCCACCGAGTTCAAGCTGCTGCGATATCTGCTGGCGAACCCGCGCCGGGTGCTCTCCCGTGCCCAGATCCTTGACGCGGTCTGGAACTACGACTTCGACGGCGGCCACACCATCGTCGACCAGTACGTGAGCTATCTGCGGCGCAAACTCGCGCCGCACGGGCCGCCGTTGATCCACACCCAGCGCGGTTTCGGCTATGTCCTGCGGGAGCCCTGACCGTCGCCGTCAGCCCGTCGGCCCGTCAGCCCGTCAGCCCGTCGGCCGGGACGGCCCGGCGCCGACCCCGAGGCGATCAATGCCCAGCTCGATGTCATCGAGGTCGTCCGCGGTCAGCGCAAGGCCGGCGCCAGCAATCCATCCGTCCACCTGGGCCGGCCTGCGTGCGCCGACGATCGCCGCGCTCACGCCGTCGAACGCCAGGGTCCAGGCGACGGCGACCGCTGCGACTGTCGTGTCGTGTCGCTTCGCCACCGTCCGCAGGATGTCGGCGAGAGCGAGATTGCTGTGAAGCGCTTCGCCGGTGAAGTCCGCCGACCCGCGCCGCCAGTCGTCGGCCGGAAGGTCCGCCGAACGCTGCGCGGTCCATGCCCCGGTGAGTAGTCCCGACTGCATCGGACTGTAGACAATAACCCCGATGTTGTGCTTTGCGCAGTAGGGCAGGACGTCTGTGGCAACGGTCCGCCTGATCGCCGAGAACGGCGGCTGGAGCACATCGACCCCACCTGCATACGCGGCACGTTCGAGCAGTTCGACGTTGACGTTCGACACGCCTACCAACCGGATCTTTCCTTCCGCGCGCAGTTCGTGCAGGGTCGCGACGGAATCCTCGATCGGTGTGCCGTCATTCGGTGGCCAGTGCAGCTGGTAAAGATCGATTCGATCGACCGTCAATCGTCGCAGAGACCCGTCAACCTCGCGGCGGATTGACTCGGGCGCTCCCACCCTCGTGGGCAGGGGCGCTGTGTCCGGGTCCCAGACCACGCCGCACTTGGTGAACACGTACGGCCGGTCGCCGTCGCTGAAATCCGTGAGCGCTCGTGCCACGATCTGCTCGGAGTGCCCGCGCCCGTACACCGCCGCTGTGTCGATCCAGTTCACGCCGTGTTCTACGGCATGCCTGATGGCGGCCACCGATTCATCGTCGTCCTGGGCGCCCCATCCGAATGCGTGCTCCGCACCGCCGATCGCCCAGGCGCCGAAGCCGACCCGGGTGATGTTCAAACCGGTTGCGCCCAAGAGCGCTGTAGGAAGGGTCATGGTCAGTGCGCACCCCCATGCGAGATTCCGGAACCGGATGGTAACGAACACTCCCGGCTAAGAGCGACCGGGACCGTGCCGGCTTCTCCAGCATGAAAGCATCCACCGGCCCGGAAGTCCCGGCGGCCGGGAATGCCAGCGATGTCATGCTTGTCCTGTTGACATTGCCTAACGGCAGGGCGTCGATCATTAATGCCGCCGCGCCGCGAGCGGGTCCGGACACATCGTCCGCCGGGTACCGGACGACCCAGGTCACTATGTGGTCGCGCGGGTCCGTGGGGGTGAAACGCGCCTCGCGTACATCACGTTGAGTAATCAAACTGGTGGTATGGGTCGCCTTCCAGGC
Organism: Protofrankia sp. Cas3; assembly: GCF_963555955.1. Taxonomy (NCBI): domain Bacteria; kingdom Bacillati; phylum Actinomycetota; class Actinomycetes; order Frankiales; family Frankiaceae; genus Protofrankia; species Protofrankia sp. Cas3. The sequence continues at coordinate 14,030 of NZ_CAUVXP010000095.1, read as the reverse complement.
AGTAGGCAAGCTGCCCTCGGGGACGCCCTCAGCGAGCGGCGCGCCGCCGGGCGTGCCTGAAGGCCTCGCTATCAACAGTGCTGTCGGCGCGCCTACCGTGACGGCGTCCAGCCCGCCCGAAGCGGTCGACGGTAGCCGTGGAGGTCTGCCGCCTGCGGTTGCCGTGGGTTACCGCGGGCGTTACGCCGCCATCTGGCACGTGAGGTATGTAGTGGACTTCCTTCCCCGGAGACCTCCCGTGATGGCCTGTAGCCGTGTAGCGTCTTCCATGGCCAAGTTCGGCGGTTGGCGTCCACAAGGGACGCCGATGGCGAACACTGTCGTGGGAGCGCCAAAATCCCACTTCAGACGGTCCGGGGCCCGCGCGGTGTGGGTCCTGACTGCACCAGCAGGGAGAACGGCACGTGGCTCAGGGCACGGTTAAGTGGTTCAACTCGGAGAAGGGCTTCGGCTTCATCTCCGTGGACGGCGGCGGTTCGGATGTCTTCGTCCACTACAGCGCGATTGACATGGACGGGTACAAGAGCCTGGAAGAGGGGCAGCGGGTCGAGTTCCAAGTGACCCAGGGACAGAAGGGTCCACAGGCTGACGCCGTTCGGGTCGTCTGAGCCACGAGAGACGTAACTCCACAGTCGTAGGGCGAGGGTCCGCCATCTCCAACTGAGGGGCGGGCTCTTGTCATTTGTCGATGGCGGGGCGATTCGTGCGCAGTCATGGCGTGTCGCGCTTTGCTCCCCTGTCGTTTTTCTTCCGGTTGATCGTGCGCTTTCGCCTGGCTGAACATGTGTGTCCAGCATGTCGGATGCGCCAATTTTGATCTTTAACTCGCCGAACGAAGACTGTTCACCGAATTTTACTGTTGCGCACATCCGTCGGATGAAACGTCCACTGAATCACTTCAGCCAGCCATACTGACGGCGGACTACCGGCCGTGGGATACCAGCAGTTCGGCGATCTGGAGGGTGTTCAACGCCGCGCCTTTGCGGAGGTTGTCGCCGCACACGAACATGGCGAGCTCACACGGGTCGTCGGGCGATTGCCTGATGCGCCCGACCCAGGTCGGATCGGTACCGACGACGTCTGCCGGTGTGGGGAAGTCTCCCGCCGCCGGGTCGTCCAGGACGGCCACCCCCGGCGCCGCACGCAGGACGGCCCGTACGTCATCCGCGGCCACCGGGCGCGCGAACCACGCGTGCACCGCCACCGCGTGGGTCGTCACGACGGGTACCCGTACACAGGTTGCGGACACCTTGAGCCCGGGAAGCCCCAGGATCTTCCGGGACTCGTTCCGGATCTTCATTTCCTCAGACGACCAGCCGCCGTCCTGGTGGGAACCGGCCCACGGCACGACGTTCAGGGCCAGTGGCGCCGGGAACGGGCCGAGCCCGTGCTCCCCGATGGCTTTGCGGACGTCCCCGGCGCTCTGGCCGGGTCCCAGCCAGGTGTCGCCAGCTGCGTCGGTGGACCTGCTGTCGGTGGACCTGCCGGGGGTCGGCATGGCGCCAACCACGGTGGCGAGCTGGGCGTAGAGGGTGTCGATACCAGCCTGGCCTGCTCCGCTCGCCGCCTGGTAGGACGTCGCGACCAGCGATTCCAGCCCGAACACGCGGTGCAGCGCGCCAACCGCGACGATCATCGACAGCGTCGTGCAGTTCGGGTTGGCGATGATCCCGCGCGGCCGGTCCGCCGCCGCCTGCGCGTTCACCTCGGGGACGACCAGCGGGACGTCCGCCTCCATCCGGAAGGCGCCCGAATTGTCAACCGCGATCGCCCCGCGGGACGCCGCGACCGGTGCCCACTGTCTGGAGACCTCGTCCGGGACGTCGAACATGGCGATGTCGACACCGTCGAAGACCTCGGGGGTCAGCGCCAGCACTTCGACGTCGCCGCCGCGCAGTCGCAGTCTGCGCCCGGCGGACCGCGCGGAGGCGATCAGTCGGATTTCGCCCCAGATATCCGGGCGTTCGCCCAGCAGCGAGAGCATCACGGTGCCGACCGCACCGGTTGCGCCGACCACGGCCAGCGTGGGACGGCTGCCGGCCGCTGGCGCGGTCATCGACCGGTCCCCGCGTACACGATTGCCTGACTGTCAGGATCGGCGAGTTCGAACGCGCTGTGGACGGCTCGGACAGCGACCTGCAGGTCGGTGTCGCGGATGACCACCGAAATCCGAATCTCAGAGGTCGAAATGATCTCCACATTGACCCCGGCGTCCGCGAGTGCGCCGAAGAAGCGGGCCGACACCCCCGGGTGCGACTTCATCCCGGCACCGATCAGCGAGACCTTGCCGATGTGATCGTCATACAGGGTCCGTTCGAAGCCGATCTCACCACGGACCTTCTCCAGCGCGGTCAGCGCGGTGCGGCCGTCGGTCTTCGGAAGGGTGAAGGAGATGTCGGTCCGCCCGGTGCCGGCCACCGACCCGACCTGCACGATCATGTCGAGGTTGACGTCCGCGTCGGCGACGGCCCGGAAGACGGCGGCGGCCACGCCGGGCTTGTCCGGGCAGCCGGCCACGGTCACCTTCGCCTCGCTCTGGTCGTGAGCGACCCCACGAATGATGGCCTGTTCCACGAGCTCTGCCTCCGGAATCTCGGTGACCCACGTACCCGGCTTCGAGGAGAACGAGGACCGGACGTGTACGGGGACGGTGTAGCGGCGTGCGTACTCGACACAGCGAAGCATCAGCACCTTGGCTCCGCAGGCCGCCATCTCCATCATTTCCTCGTAGGAAATGCGCTCGATGCGGCGGGCGTCCGGCACGATCCGCGGGTCGGCGGTGAAAACGCCGTCCACATCGGTGTAGATCTCGCAGAAGTCGGCCTGCAGTGCGGCTGCGAGGGCCACAGCGGTTGTATCCGAGCCGCCCCGACCGAGCGTTGTCACGTCCTTCGTATCCTGGCTGACGCCCTGGAAACCGGCGACGATCGCAATCGCTCCCGAGTCCAGAGCGTCGCGGATGCGCCCCGGCGTGACATCGATGATGCGGGCCTTGCCGTGCGCCGAAGTCGTGATCACGCCGGCCTGGGAGCCCGTGAACGAGCGTGCCTCGGCGCCCAGGTTCGAGATCGCCATGGCCAGCAGCGCCATTGAGATGCGTTCACCGGCGGTGAGCAGCATGTCAAGCTCGCGGGCCGGCGGAACAGGCGTGACCTGTTCGGCGAGTGCGAGCAGGTCGTCGGTGGTGTCACCCATCGCGCTCACCACGACTACCACGTCGTCGCCGCAACGGCGTTGAGCCACGATCCGCGCGGCGACCCGTTTGATCCGGTCGGCATCCGAGACGGAGGAACCGCCGAACTTCGCCACCACGACCGCCATGCGCTCCAGGTTACTGGGCACTGCGGGGCTGCGAGAAGGGCTGCGGCTACACCGCTTTCTGCCAGGCTACGAGCCGTCCTGCCGGAGCCGAGGGCGGGCTTGTCAGCCGGGGGGAATGGGCGCTGTCAGAACGATCCTGAATATCATATTTCGACGACCACGAAAAGAGCCGCTCGCGCTCTGGCTGAAAATCCGCGATCGCGATATTAGGGAGGGCACACGGATGTGCGGGATGTGCATCATCCGCCGGTGTGGTACCGATCACGGTCGAGCCATAGCGGATGAAACATGTATTTCGTGAGTTCATCAGCTGATAACCGGGCATTCCTGGGTATTGTGTACACTGCCATCGTCGCGGATGGTGGTCGATGTTCGCCGTCTCGTGCAGGCCCCGTGAGTGTGCAGGCCGAGGTACCGCTATGCTCCGTTCGTCCTACTTGGGGGGGACACCAAGATTGGGACCTACGAAGGGCTTGAAGAGCCAGTGATGATCAAGTATGGCGCGCGGTGGAGTGCGAGCGTGGTGCTCTCCGCCGCTCTCCTCACCGGTGGGCTTGTCGCCTGTAAGCCAGCTGATTCGGGCCTGACGCAACCCGCCCACGGTACGGCGTCCCCGACGGGAAGTCAGCTGCCTCGGACTCCCGCGGGCGCCGCAACCACGCCGCCGGCCGTGACGGCTGTCCCGTCGCCGACCGCCACGCGCGGCGCCCAGGCCCCGGCAGTCACGCAGACCCTGCCGGCTCTCCCGGCCGGTGGTGCCGGCATGCCGGTTATACCCTCGGCGCCGGCGCCATTGCGGACGGTCAGAGTGTCAACGGCCCAGCAGCTGACCGCCGCGCTCGCGGCAGCCCAGCCTGGGGACCTCATCGCGCTCGCGGACGGCCAGTACAGCGGACACTTCGTCGCCGACAGGCCGGCGACGGCGAAGGCTCCGATCACGGTGCGTGGCTCGCGCAACGCGGTGATCGACGGTGGTTCGATCGACAGCGGCTATTCCTTCCACCTCGACAACGCCGACTACTGGCGGCTGGAGGGCTTCACGATCCAGAGCGGCCAGAAGGGCGTGATGACCGACCAGACCAACGGGGCGGTCATCTCCGGGCTGCTGGTGCGCAACGTCGGTGACGAGGCCATCCATCTGCGGAACTTCTCCACCGACAATTTCGTCGTGGGATGCGTCGTCAGTGGTACCGGGCGCAAGGAACCGGGCTTCGGAGAGGGCATCTACATCGGCACGGCCAAGTCGAACTGGGAGAAGTTCAGCGGCGGGAAGCCGGACAACTCCGACCGTAACAAGATTATTGGAAACACGATCAGTGGGGTGACCGCGGAGGCGGTTGACATCAAGGAGGCCACGACCGGTGGTGTCCTGGGGAACAACACCTTCAACGGTTCGGCCATCACGGGCGCCAACTCCGCGGACTCGTGGGTCGATGTGAAGGGCAACGACTGGCTCATCGAGGGCAACACCGGGGTGGACAGCCCGAAGGACGGCATCCAGACCCACGTCATCATCGACGGCTGGGGCACGGGGAACATCATCACCGGGAACAAGCTCGACGTCGACGGTCCCGGCTTCGGCGTCAGCATCGACAAGCCGAGCAACACCGCGAACATCGTCTCATGCACCAACATCGTCATCGCGGCGGCCGACGGCCTGTTCAACGTGCCCTGCGTGAAGTAACCGGCGGGAAGCTTCAGCCCGGGTCCGTCATTGCGGACCCGGGTCCGGGCTCTCGCCGTCTCACAGGCGCGTCTGAGTCCTTCAACAGCCGTCCAGCAGGGGCAGAGCGCTTCCGTCGTTCTGCCGAGGCTGCGTGAGAGCTGGCTCGCAGCGGACGGATCTGGTCGGGAGCGCGTCTTTGCCGGGGGCGCCGAGCCGGTCGGTGCATCCTCCGCGGGTACGGCATACGAAGCGGCGCAAACGGGTAGCCGCCAGATCTCGGACATCCGATTCCCACCGGGCGGACGAAGCGCCGAACCCCTCCCGGATTTCTCGAACCTGACGAACCTGAAGCGACAGTTGAAGGCACGGTCCGGAGCCCCGGTCGCCGTAGCGTATATGCAGGGGTTTGTGGACTTCTCTCTTCAGCGGCCGCTTCCGGCTGGGCTGGTCTCGGCGTTCTGGACGATCCTGGCGGACGCCCATGGCCTGGTGGACCGCGGATCCGTTATTGATCGCGAGGGACGCTCGGTGGTTGCGGTGAGCTTTGATTCGGACTTCGGCGGTCTACCAACACGCTATCTGCTTGTCGCGGACCGGACGACCGGCACGCTGCTCGGCTACGAGCAGGTTCTTACCTCGAAGCCTGGAAAGCTCGGCGTTTCCATCCCGGCGGTCATCAGCTATCAGTTGTGGTTGGCTGCGGGCAGCGCCAGAAATGTGACCGACACCCTGTAGGTTCTGTCGGGGATTCTGAAGTCGGCACAGCTGGACAATGATGCAGGGGGCACCGTTTTCCGGTGTCCCCTGCATCATTCAACGATTCAACGATTCAACGATTCAACGACTAGAGCTGGAACTCGTCTGCCTTGTCATTCCAGCTGCCGCCACCGATGCTGCTTCCCCGAATCATTGCTGTCAAGACCGGGTGGTCTGAGCGGTATAAAATTGGATCTTCACTCCACCTGCGGCGATCGAGTGGGTGACTTTCCGCTTGGGGTTCGATGATTTGACCAATATTGATTTGATCTGCTTGTAGCAAGTAGTCTTTGGTAAATTTCTGATCAAAAAATGAAGTTATTTGTTGTCTCTTAATAGAGATTGAGTTGCCGGTCTCATCGACGCGCATACCGTCCTGCTGGCATGCCTGTCCGCTCATGGTGTCAGGCCGGTTACGGACGAGAGGCCGTCGCGACCTGGTGTTTTAGTGGTGAGGCTCCTGGTGGCTGCCCCACCGATCACCTTTAGTAATGATCCTCTTAGGGTGACCATATGGTCGCTGCATCTGCGGACCAACAATTCTTCGGCCGAGCTGCTGCGTGCGCAGCTTCTTGCTGACAGTGTCTGCTTTCTATCCCAATACCGGATGAATCGGCATCCGATCAAGAGTGCCAGCGGCCTGCCTGGGTGCGCTGGTCGTGGGATGTGGCCGGCCTGATCGGTTTTGCGCGTGGTCGCGGAGGGTGAGTCAGCGTGTCGGTGGGGCGTGTGTTCGGGATGTGGCGGCGCAGGTTTCGCTTCGGGTGCACCCGAGAGCGGGGATCGACGCCGCAGGCGGTCGGGATCGCCGGGTTGGCTGTGGTGCTACTGGCAAGCCCGATGGTGCCGGCGTCCGGCACGGTCGGCGGCCGGCATCCCACGCGGGCCGAGGCCATCGCGACCACCCCGGCAACGGCATCCCAGCCGGTCCCGGACGCGTCGGGTGATGTCACGGTGAACGGCTGGGGCGACGGCGCCGGTTACCACCTTGCGGTCGCCACCGAATCGGCTGGCTGGTCGTGGCGGGACCTCGCCGTGTTGCGACCCGGTGGTCGCGACGACTCGTCGTGGATCGGTTACCAGTGTGTCTCCGGTGACGGCCGATACGCGGCGGTCGCCGTTCTGCCCGCTTCGGCAGCCAACAACGCCCCGGCCCGGGACCACGGCGCCACCGGGTATGCGGTGGATCTGCTCAGCGGCACGGTGCGGCCGGTGGCCAGCGGTGTCGGGCTGAAGTACCACTCGCCGGGTTGCGGTACCGGCGACGACGCGGTGTTCACCTTCAACGGTGACGTCGACCAGCGGACGACGACGATCCTGACTGTCGATCTGGCCAAGGGTTCGGTTGCGGGGCGCAGCACGGTGGCGGGACAGGTCACTTCGGTGGTGCCCACGCCGCAGGGGCCGGTCGGCGTCCTGGGTAGCGCCCTGGTGCGGGTTCCTGCCGGCGGGACGCCGGTGTCACTCGCTGCCGTCGACGGGGCCGCGTATGACCTGCGTCCGACCGCGGACGGTGGTGTTGCCTTCCTCAGCCTGCGTGATCGCGCGCCGACCGCGACGGTCGCGGTGGAGCGGTCGGGGCAGGTGACCACGCTCGGGTCCGGTCCCGCTACGGAGGTGCACCTGTTCCAGGGGAGGGGCGGGCATCCCGTCCTGGCCGGGGCGACCACAGCGCCACCCGGCGGGGCCGGCCTGGTCGGCGTACCCGCCGGTGGACTGCCGCACGGTGCGACCGCGGCCTCTCTCGACGGCCATGCCCTGCTGGGAGTCGGAACCGCAGGTGATCAGTCTGCTCCGTTGATTCTCGACACCCGGACCAGATCGGTCCTCACCCGTCCGGCGGCTGCGCCTGGTGCCCGTACCTGGACGGCGGTACCCGCGCCGGCAACGGCGGCGCCGAGCGGATACGCCACGCGCAGCGGCCCGTCCATTCAGCCCATCGTGAGCGTGATCCCGATCGCGGCCGGCAGCCCGACGTGCGCCGTCCCGCGCCTGGCTGAGAACCGCCAGGTGCTCCAGCCGTTCGCGAACCAGATCGACTGGGCGACACAGCTCGCCGAACAGGGTCTGCTGACCGGGTCGTCGGTGCAGCGGCCCGCCGGCTACGCCAACCTCGGGCTGGCCGCCTACGCGGCGAACAGCGACTTCCCGAAGATCGCCCTGCACCACCCGACCGGCGACACCTGGGACTCGGTTCCCCGGTCGGTCTACGAGGCGATCCTGGCCCAGGAGAGCAACTGGAGCCAGGCATCCTGGCATGCGCTGCCGGGCATTGCCGGAAACCCGCTCATCGCCGACTACTACGGTTCGGGCGGCGGGATCACCACGATCAACTACTCGGCCGCGGACTGCGGGTACGGCGTCGGCCAGGTGACCACCGGGATGACGGCCGCGGACACCACATACTCCGCCAACGGTAAAACCAAGATTGCCATTGACTACGAGGAGAACATAGCCGCCGGCCTGCAGGTCCTTGAGAAGACCTGGAACCAGCTCTACGACGCCGGTATCACCGCCAACGGCGGGAATCCCCGTTACCTGGAGAACTGGTACTTCGCCGCGTGGGCCTACAACACCGGTATCCAGCCGACGGCGAAGTACGGCAACACCACCGGATGCACACCGAGCCCGACCTGCGTCGGTCCGGACGGCACCTGGGGGCTGGGGTGGACCAACAACCCGAAGAACCCCGACTACCCGCCCAACCGGGTTCCCTTCCTGCGTGACACCTACGCCGACGCCGCGCATCCCTCGCAGTGGCCCTACCAGGAACGGGTAATGGGGTGGATGGGCAGCCCGATCCTCTGGTTCGGCCACGCCGCCTATGCCACCCCGACCTACCACGGCGGCAGCACCTGGCTGCAGATCCCCGGGGTCAACACTTTCTGCACGACCGACAACAAGTGCGACCCGAACTACACCAACGCCACCGACCCGACCGCGAGCTTCTGCACGTTGACCGACCGGGAGTGCTGGTGGCACCTGCCGGCCACCTGGGTGGCGAACTGTGCGACAACCTGTGCCACCAGTGACTATTCGGCCGCTGCCGGCTCGACCGAACCGGCGGCCGGGGCCGACCCGCATCCGCCGACCTGTTCCCTGGACACCGCCAAGGTGCCCACCACATCCAGCGGCCCGCCGATCATCGTGGACGAGTCGCAGAGCCAGCCACCGCTGAACCTTGTCGGCTGCGGGTCGTCGAACTGGTCCCAGGGTGGCACGTTCAGCTATACCTACGGCGCCAACGCGGCCGGTGACCCGATCGGTGCGATCGACACCCATCAGCTCGGCGCCGGTTTCGGTGGTCACATCCTGTTCACACACACCGAGAACGGTTCTGATTCGAGCCTGGTCAACACCGGTACCTGGACGCCGACCCTCCCACGGTTGCAGTACTACAAGATTAAGATCCACATTCCGGCGACGGGAGCCTCCGCTACCGACGTGGTCTACAAGATCTACCCCGGTGGCGGGGCGAACCCGTGGAAGATCCGGGTCAACCAGCACTGGGGATCCGAACAGTGGGTCACGATCGGGACCTTCGCCATGCAGAACGGCGGGTATGTCCAGCTGAGCAACACCAGCACGGACACCGCCTACGGCGACACCAGCTACAGCAACTACGACGTCGCGTACGACGCGATCGCCTTCGTCCAGATGGGCGGTACTCCCGGTACGCCCATCGGCGGCCCACCGCAGGTGATCGACGCGCCCAAGGGCAGTAACCCGGCCTGGGTACAGTGCGGCTGCGCCCGACGCACCGCCGGTGATCCCGTCGACACCAGCACCGGCTATTTCGGTCAGACCTTCACCGACCTGGCCACTCCTGGGCGGGGCATGCCGCTGGACTTCACCCGAACCTATGCCTCCGCGCTGGCCGACCCGGCCGGCCCGAACGGGTCGGCGGTGCTGAACGGCCCGTTCGGTTATGGGTGGACCTTCTCCTACAACCTGTCGACCGTCACCGACAGTGCGACCGGCAACGTCACGGTCAAGCAGGAGGACGGCTCTCAGGTCACGTTCGTCAACTCCTCCGGCGTCTACACTCCGTCAGCGCCCAGGTATGACGCGACTCTGGTCAAGAATGGTTCGTCCTATGTGTTCACCCGGCGGAGTAGCCAGATCTTCAGCTTCGACGTGGCCACGGGCCGGCTGGTCTCGGAGACGGATCTGGCGGGCAGCAAGGCCAGCCCGGCATATGCCACGGCGCTGACCTACGACAGCTCCGGGCATCTGAGTAGCATCACCGACCCGGCTGCGCGCACTTATACGCTCACCTGGACCGGCAACCACATCACCGGCCTGTCCGACACGGCTGGGCGCCAGGTCACCTACGGCTATGACGCGGCTGGCAACCTCACCGACGTCTTCGGGGTCGGCACCACCCGCAGTCCGTCGGTGGGGAACAACGACCGGAGCCAGTACACCTACACCGCCGCGCATCTGCTGAATTCCATGCGTGAACCGGTCGCGTACGGCAGTACCGCCACCCCGACCCCGGTCGTCGGCATGACCTATGACAGCGCAGAGCGGGTCACGGCCCAGACCGACCAGCTCGGCCACACCACCACGTTCACCTACGGCCCGAACACGGCGGCGAACCTGGTAGCCGGGCAGACCCAGGTCACCGACCCGGCTGGTCACAAGACCGTGTACACCTACACCGGCGGCCTGCTGACCTCGGAGACCCGTGGCGCTGGGACGGCCGATGCCGGGACCTGGAGCTACACCTACGACCCGGTCAGCCTCGGGGTCACCTCGATCACCGACCCGAACGGGAACTTCCAGACCTTCAGCTACGACGATCACGGCAATCAGATCTCCGCCAGTGATCCGCGCGGGTTCACCACCTCCCGCACCTATGACGACCGGGACAACCTCGTCGCGACGATCGACCCGACCGGGACGCAGACCAGCTACGGCTACGACGAGGCCGGGCACATCGCCACCAGCACCGGCACCAACGACGGCACGTCCGCGTACAAGCTGCCGACCAGCATCACGCTGCAACAGGTCGACCAGGCCGCTGAAGTTTCCAACGGTAATCCGCCCTCGACCGTGGTCCGCTCCGCGAGCTTCTACTACGACGACGCCGCGCATCCCGATGACGTCTCCCGCACGGTGAACGCGCGCGGGAACACGACGACGAACACCTACGACAGCTTCGGTGACCTCGCCAGCACGAAGGACCCCGAAGGCAACACCACCAAATATGGCTACGACACCGCCCGCGGCCTGCGCACCTCGGTTGTCTCGCCGATCGGCGTGTCCGCTGGCATCGTCCCCGGCTGCACCCCGCCGGCCACGGGCTGCACCACCTACAGTTACAACGCCTGGAACAACCCGATCAAAACCACCGACCCGCTCGGTGACGTCAGCTCCGCGACCTATGACGCCGACGGCAACAGGACCTCGGCCACAGACGCCAACAACCGGACGACGACCTACACCTACGACCTCGCCGACCGGCAGACCGTGACGACCCGGCCGGACGCCACGACTCTCAAGACCGACTACAACGCCGACAACACCGTCGCGGACATCGTCGACGGGGCTGCCCACAAGACCACTTATGGCTACGACAACCAGGGCCGGCGGACCACCCGGACCGATCCCGGGTCCCACACGATCACCTGGAAGTACGACACGGCCGGCAGGCTGCTGACACTCGCTGACGCGGCCGGCCGGGTGACCACCTACGGGTACGACGCCGCCGGTCACCAGACCACGGTGGGCTATTCGGACGGCGCTACCCCGAACGTGACGGCGACGACGTACGACGGCCTCGGGCGGCGTACGTCCACGACCGACGGCACCGGGACCAGCCACTGGTCCTACGACTCCTTCGGTGAGATCACCTCCTACACCAACGGCGCCGGAGCCACGGTAGGTTACAGCTACGACGCTGTCGGCAACGTCACCTCGATCGCCTACCCCGGTGGTAGTGGCCGGAGCGTCACCCGAACGTTCGACAAGGACGACCGGCTGGTCACCGTTCAGGACTGGAATGCCAAGAGCACGTCGTTCGGGTACGACCGCGACAGCGATCTGCTCACGACGACCTACCCCAACAACACCAGTGTCACCGGGAGTTTCGACAAGGCCGACCAGCTCACCGGCTCCACGTTGAAGGCCGGCAGCACCACGCTTGCCTCCCTGACCAGCCCCCGGGACGCCGCCGGCCAGGTCAGCGGGGAGACACCGACCGGTGTTCCGGGTAGCGCGCAAACTTTTGCTTACACGGCGTTGGAGCAGCTCAAGTCGACGACCGTCGGCGGTACCACTACCTCCTACGCCTATGACGCCGCGGACAACCCGACCACGGTCGGCGCTACGACGCAGACCTTCGATGTGACAAGCAGGCTGTGCTGGACCACCACGGCCACCCCGCCCGCGAACCCGGCCTGCGCCAGCACACCCAGCGGCGCCACCACCTACACCTACGACACCGAAGGCGACCGGACCAAGAGCACCGCCGGGAGCGCGGTCACCACCTACGCCTACGACCAGGCGAGCAGGCTCACCGGGTTCACGAAGAGCGGAACCACGGCGAGTTACACCTATGACGGATCCGGCCTGCGTGCCTCCAAGACCGTCAACGGCGCTACGACTCCGTTCACCTGGGGCGTGGGTGGTGAGCTCCTGTACGACGGTGTCACCGCTTATGTCTATGGGCCGGGTGGTGTGCCGATCGAGCAGATCGGTGGGAGTGCCACGCAGTGGTTCTTCTGTGATCAAATTGGTTCCGTCCGGGCGTTGACGGATTCCACTGGGGCGGTGGTCGGCGGCTACGGCTATACCCCGTGGGGTGCGGTGAGCGCTCATACGGGTGCGGTGGGTTCGGTGTTGGGCTTCACCGGGCAGTACACCGACGCTGAAAGTGGGCTGCTGTATCTGCGGGCCCGTTATTACGATCCGGCCACGGCGCAGTTCCTGACGGTCGATCCCGCTCTGGATCTCACGCACAGTCCGTATGGGTATGTCGGGGGGAATCCGCTCAACGACGCGGATCCGAGCGGGCTGTGCGGGTTCTGGTGCAAGGTCGGTACCGGTATTGGTATCGGTGCGGCGGTCGTGGGCACCGCGGCGTGCATTGTTCTTGAGCCGTGTGGTCTGGTTGAGGCCGGTGGTGTGGCGCTTGCTTCGGGTGCGCTCGTGCTCGGTGGTGGGGTCACGATCGCGGCCGAGACCGGGGGTGTCGTCGCGGGTGGCGCGATGGTGGGCGGCTTCATCGGTGGCGTGTCCGCTGCGGTAGCAAGCGGCGACGGCGGTTCCAGCAGCAACTCCAGTGGCGGTTCCAGCGGTTCCAGCGGTCCCCATAGCTCCGGCAGCTCGGGCGGCATGGATGGCTGTTCTGACGCGGCCTATCAGGGAGTTCTCCATACGAGAGAAGAACTGGAAAGAGAAATTGCGAATGGCTTGCCGAGAAATCATGATTTTGGAATGTCTGACGATCAGTTGGCTGACTATTTCGATTCCTTCGCTAATGGACCGGGGGGTCGGCCGCTTGATGGCGGCGGCACTGGTTGGTATGATACCGAAAGGGGTATGACAATAATTAAGAACTCCGAACATTCAATGACCGGATTCAAAGAGTCTTACACGAAATTTCTCGGACGAATTGCTGGAAGGTAATGGGACTACAGCGATCGGAGTGCTGGATGCGCTCGACGCGGGTTCGCTGGTGACAGGCTCGGGGTGTACCGGGATGTCCGTCGATCCGGTGGCTGGTCGTCCGACACGCGTACATGTGGTCGACGCGTTGCATCAAGGGGATTTCTCGACGGTAACCGAGGCTGTCCACGCCGCGCAGTCTGGTGATCGGATTCTGGTGCGTCCCGGTTTGTACGAGGGGCCGATCCTGCTCGACAAGCTGGTGGAAGTGGTGGGGGACGGGCCGGCCGAGGAGATCATTATTGTGGCGAGTGAGGGCACCGTGGTGATGTTCACCGCGTCGAACGGGTCGGTGCGGGGGTTGACGCTGCGGGCGACCGGGCAGCCGCGGGACCGGGCGGTGGTTGACGTCCGTGCGGGTTGCCTCGTCCTGGATGGGTGCGGTATCAGCGGGAGCGGCACCGGTGTGGTGGTCCGCGGGGATGCTGACCCTCGCGTCCAGCACTGCCGTATCCACCATATGGCCGGCAATGGCATCTACGTTTGCGACCATGGTGCGGGGCTGTTTGAGGATAATGAAATCACTGGCAACACCCTGTCCAACGTCGCCGTGGGGTCGGGGGGGAATCCGACGGTCCGAGGCAACTGCATCACCAACTCCCAGGATGCCGGC
>NZ_CAUVXP010000094.1:24087-26021 GCF_963555955.1 Protofrankia sp. Cas3 | reverse complement strand
TTACTACGTCATTAAACAACGCTGTTTAATCTTCATTAATGAAGTGGAAATTTCTCATGATCGTCTACCAAAGGTAATCAGCTAAGATGATTAATAACTAAGGTCTGTCGCAGCAGGAACCCGATCCGCCCAGCCGGGTACCCGGGGTCAATGGGCAGGTACGCACCGCCAGCCTTCCAGACCGCCAACACCGCCGTCACCACGTCCACGCCGCGGGGCAAGCACAACCCGACGACGCTTTCGACGCCGACGCCCACCGAACGCAGGTAGCGCGCCAGGCGGTTGGCGCGTACGTCCAGCTCTCGGTAGGAGATTTCGACGTCGCCGCAGACGACAGCCGGGCAGTCCGGGGTCCGCGCCGCCTGGGCGGCGAACAGCTGCGGTACCGTCGCGTGCGGCACATCGCAGGCCGTGTCGTTCCATACGCCGAGCAGCCGACGTCGCTCCTCGTCGACGAGCACGTCCACGTCGCTGAGCCGGGTCTGCGGGTCGGTGACCAGTGCCACGACGATCCTGGTGAACCGGGCGGCGATCGCCTCGACGGTGGCCGGATCGAACAGGTCGGCCGACCCCGTGACCACCCCGCGCAGACCGGCGGGACGTCCCTCGTGGTCGACCACCTCCGCGACGGTCAGGTCTACGTCGAACCGGGCGACGGACTGCCCCGCCGGCAGACCCTCAACCTGTACGCCGGAGACAGCCAGCGCCGCACGCTGGTTGTTCTGCACGAGGAGCATCACCTGGAACAGCGGATGCCGGGACAGTGAGCGGCGGGGGGCCAGTTCCTCGACCAGCCGCTCGAAGGGCACGTCCTGGTGCTCGAGCCCGACGAGGCTCACCTCCCGGACCTGGGCCAGGACCTCGGCGAACGTCGGGTCGCCGGACAGGTCGGTGCGCAGGACCAGGGTGTTGACAAAGAACCCGACCAGATCGTCCAACGCGACATCGGTACGCCCGGCGATCCCCGCTCCGACCGGGATGTCGGTACCCGCACCGAGCTTGAACAACAGGACCGCGAGCACCGCCTGCAGCGCCATGAACACCGTGACGCCCTGTTCCCGCCCCACGCGCAGCAACTGCTGGTGCAGATCAGCCGGGATGTCCAGCTGCGCCGCATGGCCGTTACGGGTGGCGACCGCCGGGCGTGCCCGGTCGACAGGCAGCGCCAGCTCCTCTGGAGCACCGGCCAGCACCCGCCGCCAGTGGGCCACCTGCCGGTTGATCAGGCTGTCCGGATTCTGTTCATCGCCGAGAAGTCTCCGCTGCCACAACGCGTAGTCCGCGTACTGGACCTGCAACGGCGTCCACTCCGGCTCGCGGCCCTCTCTGCGGGCCGCGTAAGCCGCCGACACGTCTCGAGCCAGCGGTCCCAACGACCATCCATCGAAGGCGACGTGATGGACGACCACCACCAGCACGTGTACGTCGGCGCTTTCGGCGAACAGCCAGGCTCGGACCGGGATCTCGACCGCCAGATCGAAGGCGTGTTGGGCCGCCTGGGCAACCGCCTCGGACGAAACCTCGGACGAAACCTCGACAATCTCCAGGGCGAACCCGGATTCCTCGATCGGCAGGACCTTCTGGTGCGGCTCGCCGTCGGCCGCGGTGAACACCGTCCGCAGCACTTCGTGGCGATCGATCACGTCTCGCAGTGCCAGCCCCAACGCCTCGCGGTCCACGGCACCGCGGAGCCGCAGGATGACAGGGATGTTGTAGGTCGCGCTCGGCTCGTCCAACTGTCCGAGGAACCACAACCGGCGCTGCGCGAACGACAACGGCACGAGCTGTGGACGCTCCCCGGCGGTCAGAGCGACCCGGCCCGGCGCGGAATCGGTCAGCGCCGCGGCCAGGCCCGCAGGCGTCGGCGTCTGGAACAGCGCCCGTACTGTCACGTCGACACCGAGTACGGCGCGAAGCCTGCTGGCGAGTCGACT
>NZ_CAUVXP010000094.1:22711-23707 GCF_963555955.1 Protofrankia sp. Cas3 | reverse complement strand
CGCCAGCAGCGAGTGACCGCCTAGCTCGAAGAAGTCGTCGTCCACACCGACGCTCTCCAGCCCGAGCACGTCGGCGAACGCGGCACACAGAAGCTCTTCCCGCTGGTCGGCGGGGCCGCGGCCGCCGCTGGACTTGGTGGCGTAGTCCGGGGCGGGTAACGCCGTGCGGTCCAGTTTGCCGTTGGCGTTCAACGGCAGCTCGTCGAGCACCACCACCGCCGACGGAACCATGTACTCCGGCAGACGCGCCGAGACGAACCGCCCCACCAGGGCGGGCAGGTCGGCGACGTTGCCGTCGGGGTCACCGGGCACGACGTAGGCCACCAGCCGCCGGTCCCCCGGCAGGTCCTCCCGCACGACGACCACCGCCTGCCCGACCGCCGGGTGCGACGTCACCACCGCCCGCACCTCACCCGGCTCGATCCGGAAACCGCGCAGCTTCACCTGCTCATCCGCACGCCCCAAATACACCAGCCGACCATCCGCGGTCCACCGCACCCGATCCCCGGTCCGATACATCCGCTCCCCCGGACCATCGAACGGACACGCCACAAACCGCTGCGATGTCAGACCAGGCCGCCCCACATACCCACGAGCCAACAACGGCCCCGCCACATACAACTCACCAACCACCCCAACCGGAACCGGAACAAAACGATCATCCAGTACGAACACCCGCGCATTCACGATCGGACCACCGATATCCGCCACCCCACCCGGCACCAAAGCCCGCGACATGGTCGCGCACACCGTGGTCTCCGTCGGCCCGTACGCATTGACGAACCGCCGCCCCGGCGCCCACCACGCCACCACCTCCGCCGTCAACGCCTCACCCGCCGACACCAACGACGACACCGACGCCAAATCCCCCGGCTCCAACACCGCCAACACCGCCGGCGGCAACGTCGCATGCGTCACCCCGAACCGCGCCACCACATCCACCAACGACCCACCCGGCAACAACTCGGCCGCGGCCACCACCACCAGAGCTGCCCC
>NZ_CAUVXP010000094.1:21608-22324 GCF_963555955.1 Protofrankia sp. Cas3 | reverse complement strand
AAAGCCGGGGGACGCGAACTGCAGCACCCGGCTGTGGGCGTCCACCGCAAACCGCTCCACCTGCGCCGCCACCAGACTGCTCACCCCGGCATGGGACACCACCACACCCTTCGGCCGCCCCGTCGACCCCGACGTGTAAATCACATAGGCCGGGTGAGCAGGAAGCAGCCGCTCCGCGCGCTGGCCCGCGGTCAGTTCACCGTCGTGCAGACCGGCCACCGCCGCGCTCACCGCGGGATCGTCGAGGACCACGAACGGGACGCCGATCAGCACCGGCACGTCGGAAGCGCAGACGTCCGACGTGACGACACATGCCGCACGCGAGTCGCGCAGCATGAACCTGATCCGCTCGGCCGGATACTCCGGGTCGATCGGCAGATAGGCCCCACCGGCCTTCAACACCCCGAGCCAGGCCACCACCAGATCGACGCCACGCTCCAGACACACCGCGACCACCGACTCCGGACCCACCCCATACCCAGCCAGATACCGGGCCAGCCGATTCGCCCGCCCATCCAACTCCGCATAGGTCACCTCGACACCGTCACCACAAACCGCCACCGCATCCGGAGTACGCACCACCTGCGCCGCGAACAACTCCGGAATCGTCACCGGCGCGACGTCGGTCGCGGTGTCGTTCCACTCCGACACGACCCTGCGACGCTCGTCCACACCCAGCGCATCCACGGCGCTCAGCCGCAGCGACGGATCGGCCA
>NZ_CAUVXP010000094.1:9536-21143 GCF_963555955.1 Protofrankia sp. Cas3 | reverse complement strand
CGAGCTGTTCGAGCACCCTGAACCAGCACGCCGCGATCCGCTCCACGGACCCGGCCTCGAACACGTCCGCGGCCCCGGTCAGGAACCCGCGTATCCCCGCGGGGGCCGCAGCCTCGTCCCACGTCTCGCCGACATTCACCATCAGATCGGCAGTCGCCCTCGCCGTCCCGGCCGGCAGTCGCGCGGCTCGGACGCCGGGCAGGTCCAAGACGGCGCGGACGTTGTTCTGCACCGTCAGTTCCACCTGGAACAGGGGGTGCCGGGACAGGGACCGCTCCGGGGCCAGCTCCTCCACGAGCCGCTCGAACGGCACGTCCTGATGCTCAAATCCGGCCAGGCTCACATCCCGAACCCGGGACAGCACCTCGGCGAACGTCGGGTCACCCGACAGATCAGTACGTAAGACCAGGGTGTTGACAAAGAACCCGACCAGATCGTTCAGCGCGACATCGGTACGCCCGGCGTTGGCCGCACCGATCGGGATGTCCGTGCCCGCGCCCAGCTTGGCCAGGGCGACCGCCAGGACCGCCTGAATCGCCATGAACACGGTGACGCCCTGCTCCCGGGCGACCGTCTGCAGACGCGCGTGCAGGTCGACGGGAACGTCCAACGGCACGGCGTGCCCGTGGAAACTGGAGGCCGCCGGGCGCGGCCGGTCGAAAGGCAGTTCCAACTCTTCGGCTGAGCCGGCCAGGGCCTGCCGCCAATACGCCACCTGGCACGACAGCACGCTGTCGGGGTCGTCATCGGCGCCGAGCAGTTCGCCTTCCCACAGCGCGTAGTCCGCGTACTGCACCGGCAACGGCACCCACTGCGGCTCACGCCCCTCGCACCGAGCCACGTAGGCCTCGGTGACATCACGTCCGAGGATGCTGGCGGACCATCCGTCCGTGGCGATGTGGTGGACGACCATCGCCAGCACGTGCTCGTCCGCGACGGTCCCCAGCAAGCGTGCCCGGATGGGTATCTCGACCGCTAGGTCGAAGACGTGGTTGACCACCGTCGCGATCGCGTCATCGAGGTCCGCCTCGGCGACGTCGGCTATCTCGAGGTCGAACCCTGTCCGCTCGACCGGAAGTACCTTCTGGAACGGCTCGCCGTCGACCACACCGAACACCGTGCGCAGCACCTCATGCCGGCCGATCACATCCCGCAGGGCACGACCCAACGCGTCGCGGTCCACGGCACCGGAAAGCCGCAGCGCGATGGAGATGTTGTAGGTGGTGCTCGGCCCGTCCAGCTGTCCCAGGAACCACAACCGACGCTGCGCGAACGACAACGGCACCAGCTCGGGACGCTCCCGCACCGCGAGTGCCACCCGGCCCGGGGCGGACCCGGCCAGCGCCGCGGCCAGGCTCGCAGGTGTCGGAGTGAGGAACAGCGCCCGTACCGACATCTCCACGCCCAGCACCACGCGCACCCGGCTGGTGAGCCGCACCGCCAGCAGAGAATGTCCGCCCAGGGCAAAGAAGTCGTCGTCGACGCCGACGGCGTCCACGCCGAGGATCTCGGCGAACGCCACGCACAGCAGCTCCTCGCGTACCGAGATCGGGCCGCGGCCACTCGTGTGGCCCGCGGCCCCTGCGTCGGGGGATGGCAGAGCCCTGCGGTCAAGCTTCCCGTTCACCGTCAACGGCAGCGCGTCGAGCACCACCACCGCCGAGGGCACCATATAGTCCGGCAGGCGATGCGCGGTGAACTCCCGCACAGCGGCCGGTAGGCCGACCATGTCACCCCGCTCAGAGGCACCCCGCTCAGAGGCGCCGCCCTCAGAATCCGGTACGACATACGCCACTAGGCGCCTGTCTCCGGCGACATCCGCACGGACGACGACCGCCGCGTTGCGCACGCCGGGATGCGACGCCAGCACCGCCTCGATCTCGCCCGGCTCGATCCGGAACCCCCGGATCTTCACCTGATCGTCGGCACGACCCAGATACTCCAGCGTCCCGTCGGCCGTCCACCGCCCAAGATCCCCGCTCCGGTACATCCGCTCGCCCGGCTCACCGAACGGGCACGCGACGAACCGCTCCGCCGACAGTCCCGGCTGTCCCGGGTAACCGCGGGCCAGCCCGTACCCGGCCACGTAGATCTCGCCGGTAACTCCCACCGGCGCCGGAACGAGAGCATCAGCGACCACGAACACGCGAAGACCCGGGAGTGCCCGCCCGATCACGCTCCGAGCCGCGACATGGTCCGCCGTCAGCTCATGGAACGTGACATGCACCGTTGTCTCGGTGATCCCGAACATATTGACCAGGCGTGGCCCGCCGTGCGGACGCCGGGCCCACCAGGGGGCCAGCTTCGCCGGCTCCAACGCCTCGCCGCCGAAGACCACCACCCGCAGCGACTGGTCCGCCGACCGGATCGCCGGCAGATCCGCCTCAGCGGCCATCAACTGATAAAACGCCGACGGAGTCTGGCTCAGTACCGTGACGCGCTCGCGGTCAAGCAGGCCCCAGAACTCCTGCGGAGACCGGGAGACGTCGAACGGGACCACCACCACCCGGCCGCCGGACAACAGTGCACCCCACAGTTCCCACACCGAGAAGTCGAACGCGAACGAATGAAACCAGCTCCACACGTCATCCGGACCAAACCCGAACAGCCCCTGCGTCGCGGCAAACAGGCCGACCACGTTGCGATGGGTGACCGCGACACCCTTGGGGTGTCCACTGGAGCCGGAGGTGTAGATCACGTATGCTGGATGATCGGGCAGCAGCGGACCGACCGGGTCGCTCCGGCACGGTCCCGCCGGTTCCCGCTCCGCCAGCTCCGGGTCGAAGCCGGGATCGCCGAGCAGCACCACAGGCACGTCCACATGCTCGGGCAGGCGCGCAACGGCGTCGGTTCCGGCCAGAACGATCACGGGTTCGGCGTCGGCCAACAGGTAGGCGATCCGGTCACTCGGATATGCCGGATCGATCGGAAGGTACGCCCCGCCCGCCTTAAGCACGGCCAGAAGCGCGATCACAAGATCGACACCGCGCGCCAGGCACACCGCGACCAGCGCCTCGGGGCCCACTCCCGACCTCACCAGAGACCGGGCCAGCCGATTCGCGCGCGCGTCCAACTCCGCGTAGGACAGCTCCTCACCGGCGCATACCAGGGCAACCGCGTCCGGGGTCAGGGTGGCCTGCGCCGCGAACAACTCGGGTATCGACGTGGCGGGCACCTCGGGCGCGGTGTCGTTGCGCTCCACCACCAGCCGGCGACGCTCCCGCTCGCCGAGCACATCCAGGTCGACGAACGGGATGTCCGGGCCGCCGTTCACCGCGGCATCCAATGCGGGCACCATGGCCTCGACGACGTTGTGCAGCATCCGGCACACCGCGTCCGGATCGGCCGGGGCCAGCGAGTCCACGGTCAGGCGGATGCCGTCGCGGTCGTCGTCGACCGAAACCGACAGCGGGTAGTTGGTACGCGCCCAGATGTAGCGGACCTTGACGCCGGTCAGATCGGTGCCGGTGTCCTGAACGGAGGTCTGGTTGTGCCGGTAGTTGAACAGCGTGGTAAAGAGCATCGGGTTCTGGCCGGGGATGCCGCTTGCCTGCTGGGCCACGACCAGCGGTACGTGCTCGTGGGCCAGCAGGTCGGCCAGTTGGCGGCGCAGCGCGGTCAGGGCGGCAAGCGTGCCGGTCCGGTCCACCCGCACCCGGACCGGCAGAGTGTTGATGAACACGCCCTGCACCCGGTCCGCCCCAGCCCCGGCGTTCATCCGGCCGACGAGCACGGTGCCGAAAACGACGTCATCGCGCCCCGACACCGCGGCCAACACCCGCGCCCAGGCCAGGTGGAAGATGGTCGCCCGGCTCAGGCCCAGAGCCCGAGCTACGTCCCGCAGCCGCGCGGACAGCGCGTCGTCGACCGGTAGCCGGCCCTGCAACGACGCCATCCCGTCGCCGAACACGTCGTCCAGCCCGTAGGGGGTCGTCGTCTCGGTGACGTCTCCGAGCAGTTCGGAGAAGTAGCGCCGGTGTTCCTCACTCGCCCTGGTTTCGCGGGCCTGTGCCACGAAGCCCCGGAACGGCATCGGTGGCGCCAGGTGCGCGCCGCGGCCCTTCAGGATCTGCCGTATCTCGTCGAGCAGGATCTCCAGCGAGGTGTGGTCCCGGACCATCTGGTGAATCTGCAACAGCGCCAGCCACGGGCCGCCGTCCGGTTCGGCGACGATGTGCACCCCCATGAGCGGCGCCGTCTCGAGGTCCATCGACCATCCGGCGGCGCCCAGCAGCTGGGCTACCGCGTCCCCGCCCCGCGCATCCAGCTCGATCTCGACGACCGGCACCGTCGCGCGGCGCCAGACCACCTGTACCGGCTCACGTAGTCCGCGCCACACGAACGCCGTCCGGTAGATGTCGTGCCGGTTCACCGCCTGCTGTAACGCGGCCAGGAACGCGTCGAGGCGGGCACGCGAGTCGAACTCCAGCACGGTGGGCAGCACGTAGACGTCGCGCTGCTCCGGACGCGCCATGAGGTGGTGAAACAGCATGCCATCCTGGACCGGCGCGAGCGGATAGACGTCCGCCACGTTGGCGGCGCCGCCGTCCACCGTGGCGACCATCCGCTCGATCTCACTCGGCGTCAGCTCCACCAGCGTCAGCATCTCCGGGATGATCGCCTCGGCGTCGTCCGGGATCAGATTGGGCGGTACCGCGACGGGTTCCGCGCCGACGGACGCGGCCAGCGTCGCGGGCGTCGGCGCCGCGAACAGTGCGCGCACCGACACGGACACCCCGCGGACCCGTAGCCGCTCCACCAGCGAGACCGCCAGCAGCGAATGCCCGCCGAGGACGAAGAAGTCGTCGTCCACTCCGACCGCGTCCAGCCCCAGTACGCCGGCGAAGGCTTCACAGAGGACCTCTTCCCGCAGGCTCGACGGCCCGCGGCCGTCCGCGGCCGCACCGGGCGCGTAGTCCGGGGCCGGCAGGGCCTTCCGATCGAGTTTCCCGTTCGCCGTCAGCGGCAGTGCTTCGAGGACCACCACGGCGGACGGCAGCATGTGGTCGGGCAGCCGCTGCGCGGCGAACTGACGCACCGCCGTCACGAACTCCAGGTTTCCAGCGTCCTCGGCAACCGCGGCAACCGCGGCAACCGCGGCGTCCTCAGCGTCCTCGGCAACAGCTACGACGTAGGCGACGAGACAGGTGTCCCCGGCATCTTGGCGGGCGATGACCGCAGCCTGGGCCACCGCCGGATGCGCCGCGATGACGGCCTGCACCTCACCGGGTTCAATCCGAAACCCGCGGATCTTCACCTGATCGTCAGCGCGGCCGAGGAACTCCAGCCTGCCTCGCGCGTTCCATCTGGCCCGGTCCCCGGTGCCGTACATCCGTTGGCCGGCACCCCCGAACGGGCAGGCCACGAAGCGTTGCGCGGTCAGATCCGGCCGGCCGACGTAGCCGCGGGCCAGCTGGGCTCCCGCGAGGTAAAGCTCCCCGACCACGCCGGGCGGCGTGGGCAGCAGACCGTCGTCGAGCACATACATGCGGGTGTTGGCCACCGGTGTGCCCAACGGCACGGTGCCGCCGGACACCGCGTCGGCGTCTAGCAGCCCGGTGGCCACGCCGATCGTGGCCTCCGTCGGCCCGTAGTGGTTGAAGACCTGCCGGTCCCCGGCCGCTTCCACCAACTGCCGTACCCAGTCGGCCGACGCCGCCTCGCCGCCGAGCACCAGCGAGCGCCCGGGTACCAGTGCGGCCAGGCCGCTCACGGCACCCAGCGCGGCCAGGTGCGAGGGCACCGCCTTCAGGCAGTCGATCCGGTGCTCGGCCAGGTAGCCCGCGACCGCCTGGGGATCGGTGACCGCGTCGGCGTCGAGGATGTGCAGCTCGCCGCCGGTCGTCAGGCTTGCGAACGCCACCGTGTTCCCGAGGTCGGTGACTAGGGGCTGCAGCAGGGCGTACCGCGATCCCGGCGCCCCGAACCCCACCCGTTGCGGTACGGAGCTGCTGTAGTTGCTCAGCCCTCTGTGGGTGACCGCGACGCCCTTCGGGCGTCCGGTGGATCCGGACGTGTAAATGACATAGGCGAGCCCGTCGGGCACGACGCGCACGTCGGGCGCCGTCTGCGGCTGTGCCGCGAGCGCGGCCGCCACGACCGGGTCGTCCACCTCGATCATGCGGATCCGTCCTGCGGGCAGGTCGTCGACGACCTCCACATCACTGAGCAGCAGCGCCACCCGGGCGTCGGCCAGCAGGTAGGCGATGCGGTCGGCGGGCAACTGGGGATCAACCGGCAGGTAGGCCGCCCCCGCCTTCCAGATGCCGAGGATCGCCGCCATCATCTCGGCGCCCCCCCGCAGGCAGACTCCGACCACCGACTCGGGTCCGACGCCCGCACCGCGCAGATAGTGCGCCAACCGGCTGGACCGCGCGTCCAGCTCCCGGTAGGCGACCTCGACGCCGCCGCACACGACGGCGATGGCCTCCGGGGTACGGGTAACCTGCTCCGTGAAGCGCTGGAGCAGCGTACCGGCCGGCGTCTCGCACTCCGTCCGGTTCCACTCCTCCAGGACCAGTCGACGCTCGGCCGCGTCGAGCAGTTCGAGCTCCGCGACGCGGGTGTCCGGTTCGTCGGCGATCGCCGTCAGCACCCGCGTGAATCCGGCTGCGATCCGTTCGGCCATGGGCCGGTCGAACAGGTCCGCCGATGCCTTCAGGACTCCGTCGATTCCGGCGGGCGCGCCGTCAGCGGTGAACACCTCGCCAACCATCACGTCCAGGTCGAACTTCGCGCCGCGCCGACCGGTCGACAGCACGTCGACTCGCACGCCTGGCAACTCGAACACCGATCCCAGGTTCTGCACCGTCAGGATGACCTGGAACAACGGGTGCCGGCTCAGTGAGCGCGTCGGCGCCAGCGCCTCGACCAACAGGTCGAACGGCACGTCCTGGTGGGCCAGCGCGTCGAGGCTGACCTCGCGGACCCTGGTGAGGACGTCGTCGAACGTCGGTCCGCCCGACAGGTCCGTACGGATGACCAGGGTGTTGAGAAAGCAGCCGATCACCTCGTTGAGTCCGGTCTCGGTACGGCCGGACACCGCCGATCCGATCGGGACGTCGGTACCCGCACCCAGTCGGGACAAGGTGACGGCCAGGCCTGCCTGCAACACCATGAACAGGCTCATCCCCCGGTCCCGGGCCAGTGTCAGCAACCTGTCGTGCACCTGTGCGGGGACAGTCAGGTCAATCAGGTGTCCGCGGTGGCCCGCGACCGCCGGTCGCGGGCGGGACGTCGGCAGCGCCAACTCCTCCGGCGCACCGGCCAGTGCCTGACGCCAGTAGGCCACCTGACGACGCAGCAGGCTGTCCGGATCGTCCTGGGAACCGAGCAGCTCGCGCTGCCACAGGGTGTAGTCCGCGTACTGCACCGGCAGCGGCAGCCATGCCGGTTCACGTCCCGCGGTACGCGCCGCGTAGGCCGTGGCGAGGTCACCGAACAGCGGCCCGATCGACCAACCGTCCACCGCGATGTGCTGCGCGACCAGGACCAGCACGTGCTCGTCCGGCGCGGTGGCGAACAGCCACGCCCGGATCGGCACCTCGCTCTCCAGGTCGAACGGGTACCCCGCCGCCTGCGCCACCATCCGCGACAGTGCGGGGCGCGCCTCGTCGACGATCGGGACATCGATGTCAAAGGCGGGCGGACCAGCGTCGAGAGAGCCGCCGTCGAGAAGGTCGGCGTCGACCACGGTCACGTCCCACCGCAGCTCCTTGAGATCAAGGATCTGCTGGCACGGCTCCCCGTCCACGGCGGGGAACACCGTGCGCAGGACCTCGTGGCGGCCGATCACGTCGCGCAGCGCGGCGCCGAGTGCCTCCCGGTCCAAGCGCCCGGTGAGCCGCGCGACCAGCGGCGTGTTGTAGGTGCCGCCGGCCCCCTCGACCTTCCACAGAAACCACAACCGCCGCTGGGCAAACGACACCGGGATCAACGGGACTCCTCCTGCTGGCGCCGAGGCCGCAGCACCGGCCTGGGTCTCCTGGGTTGGACGTCGTGGCGGACGAGCCAGGCTGCGAGCCCGGCCGGCGTCGGTGTCTGGAACAGTTCCCGGATCGATAGCTCCAGCCCCGATTCGGCCCACACCCGGCTAGCCACCTGGGTCGCGAGCAGCGAATGTCCGCCCAGGGTGAAGAAGTCGTCGTCGACGCCGACCGCGGGCAGGCCGAGAACGTCGGCGAAGGCGCGGCACACCAGTTGTTCCTGGGGGTTTGCCGGGGCACGGCCGGTGTCGCCGGTGTCATAGTGCGGGGCGGGCAGTGCGGCGCGGTCCAGCTTGCCGTTCGCGGTCACCGGCAGGCCGTCGAGAAACACCACGGCGGCCGGCACCAGGTACCCCGGCAGACGCGTGCCGACGTGTGCGCGGATGGATTCGGTCAACGCACCGCCGCCGGGCTCGCAGGCAGTGGGTACGACACCGTCAGTGGGTACGACATAGGCGGTCAGGCGTTTGTCTCCGGGAGCGTCCTCCCGGACGGTCACGACGGTTTGCCTGACGCGTGGGTGTGTCGCGACCACGGCGGCGATCTCGCCGGGTTCGACACGCAGTCCGCGGATCTTGACCTGGTCGTCGGTGCGACCGATGTATTCCAGGTGTCCCGCGGCGTTCCAGCGCACCAGGTCCCCGGTCCGGTACATCCGGTCACCCGCGTCGCCGAACGGGCAGGCCACGAACCGCTGCGACGTCAGTCCCGCCTGCCCCGCGTATCCGCGGGCCAGTTGTACCCCGGCCAGGTACAGCTCTCCGACGACCCCGGTCGGTATCGGCCTGAGTGCGTCGTCGAGCACGTAGACCCTCGTGTTGGCGACCGGTCCGCCGATGGTGACGACCGGCCCGTCGTCCGCCCGGCAGCGCGCCGCGGTGACGTCCACCGCCGCCTCGGTCGGCCCATAAAGGTTGAACAGCCCCACGTCGAGCACGCGCAGAAACGTGTCCCGTAATTCGAATGACAAGGCCTCGCCGCTGCAGAACACCGCTCGCAGGCCGGTGCACAGGGCCGCTTCGGGCTCGCGGCAGAACACCTCCAGCATCGACGGGACGAAGTGCACGACCGTGATGCCCGCGTCGCGGATGAGCCTGGCCAGATAGATCGGGTCCTGATGCCCACCGGGCCTGGCCACCACGAGCGCGGCACCGCGCAGCAGCGGCCAGAAGAATTCCCACACCGACACGTCGAAGCCGTAGGGCGTCTTCTGCAGGACTCGGTCGCCGCTGGACAAGCCGTACTCGTCCTGCATCCAGGCCAGGCGGTTGGCGACCCCCGCGTGCGGGACGATCACTCCCTTGGGTCGGCCCGTCGAACCCGAGGTGTAGATCAGGTAAGCCGGATGATCGGGCAGGAGCGGCCCGCCGCGCTCGTCGTCGGTCAGCGCCGTCGCGTCGAGCGCGCACACCCGCTGCGCGACATCCGGCGCGTCGAGCCCAAGCACGAGGGGGTGCATCGGGCCGTCGAGTCCGGCCAACCGTTGCCGCACCCTTTCCCCGGTGAGCAGGCATACCGGTCGGGCATCGATGAGCAACGCCGCGATTCGCGCGGCGGGATACCCCGGATCGATCGGCAGATACGCGCCGCCGGCCTTCAACACCGCCAGCAGCACGACCGGCAGGTCCAGGGAACGCTCCAGCGCGACCGCGACGACCGACTCCGGCCCGACGCCCAGTCCGGTCAGATATCGGGCCAGGCGATTGGACCGGGCGTCGAACTGGGCGTACGTCAGCTCCTCGCCGTCGAAGACCACCGCGACGGCGTCCGGGGTACGGTCCGCCTGCGCGGCGAACAGTTCCGGGATCGTCGCCACGTCGACCTCGGCGGCGGTGTCGTTCCACTCCTGGAGCACTCGTCGCGATTCGGCGGTGTCGAGGACGTCGACGTCTTCCAGACGGGTGTCAGCGTCCTGTTCGACCGCGGCGACCAGCTGATCCAGACAGGTGACGAGCAACCGGCAGACCCGCTCCGGATCGGCCGGGGCCTGCGCGTCGACGGTCACCGAGAAGCCGTCGCCGAGGTCGTCGACGGACACGGTCAGCGGGTAGTTCGTGCGTTCGCGGTACATCAGCACGTCGACGCCGTCGATGCCGGTACCCGATCCCCCGGCGGAGAGCTGGTTGTGGCGGTAGTTGAAGATCGAGGTGAACAGCGGGGTACTGCCCGCGACGCCCGAGGCGCGCTGCGCCAGGGAGAGCGGCGCATGCTCATGGGCCAGCAGGTCGGCCAGGCGCCGGCGAGTCGTCTCGAGTGCCTCACGCACGCCGCAGCCGGCCACCCGGACCCGCATCGGCAGGGTGTTGATGAAGGGTCCGAACACCCGGCCGGATCCTTCGCCGGCGTTCATCCGGCCGAAGAGCACGGTGCCGAACACCACGTCATCGCGGTTCGACACGGCGGCCAGTACGCGAGCCCAGGCCAGATGCAGAATCGTTGCCGGGCTCACCCCCAACGACCGCGCCACGTCGCGTACCCGGGCGGCCACCGCGTCGTCGACCGGGAGCCGTGCGCTCGCCACCGATGTCCCGTCGCCGTAGACGTCCACCAGACCGTAGGGCGCCGTCGGTTCGGTGACGTCGCCGAGCAGCTCGGCGAAGTACCGGGCGTGGTCCTCGCGGGCCGTTCCCCAACGGGCCTGGGCCACGAAGTCCCGGAACGGTAGCGGCGCGGCGAGCTGGTCGCCGCGTCCGTCGAGGATCGTACGGGTCTCGGCGAGAAGTGCCTCGAGGGTGCTGTGGTCGCGAACCATCTGATGCAGGCCGAGCAGGGCGAGACACCGGCCGCCCTCCACTTCGGCGGCGTGTACCCGCAGCAACGGAGCGCGTTCCAGGTTCATCGACGACACACCGGCGGCGAGCAACTGGTCCACGCCGTCCGGACCGTGCGGATCCAGGGCAACCTCGGTGACCGGGAGCACCGCCCGCCGCCACACCGCCTGAACCGGTTCGCGTAGTCCCCGCCACACGATCCCGGTGCGATAGATGTCGTGCCGGTCCACCACCTGCGCAAGCGCGGCGAGGAAACGGTCCAGTCGGTTGCGGGAGTCGAACTCGAGGACTATCGGTACGACGGAGACGGCATTGCCGCCGTTGCCGCCCATGAGGTGGTGGAAGAAGATGCCTTCTTGCAGCGGGGCCAGCGGGTATACGTCCGCGAGGTTACCCGCACCGCCGTCCACGCAGTCCAGCACCCGCCCCATCTCGGTCTCGGTGAGCTCGACCAGCGGCAGCATCGCCGGAGTGATCTCCTCGGCGCCTTCGGGAATCACATTCGGTGGCACCCGCACCGGCTCCGGACCGGCGACCGCGGCCAACGCCGCAACCGTCGGTGTCTGGAACAGCGTCCGCACCGAAACCGACACCCCGCGCGGTCGCAACCATTCCACCAGCGTCAGGGCCAGCAACGAATGCCCGCCCAGAGCGAAGAAGTCGTCATCCACCCCGACCCGGTCCACACCGAGAACCTCGGCGAACCCGGCGCACAACAACTCCTCGCGTACCGTCGAAGGACCGCGGCTGCTCACCGAACCCCCGGCCGCATAGTCGGGGGAAGGCAGAGCTCGTCGGTCCAGCTTGCCGCTCGACATCAGCGGCAGCGCGTCGAGCACAACCACTGCCAA
>NZ_CAUVXP010000094.1:0-9085 GCF_963555955.1 Protofrankia sp. Cas3 | reverse complement strand
GGGCACCATGTGGTCCGGAAGGCGTCGTGCGGCGTACTCCCGTACCGCGGACGGCACCCCGTCGGGATGGGCATCCGGGTCAGCCGGCACGACGTAGGCCACGAGCCGCTCGTCCCCCGGCCAGTCCGCACGCACCACGACCGCTGCCTGAGCCACCGCCGGATGTCCGGCCACGACCGTCCGCACCTCACCTGGCTCGACCCGGAACCCCCTGACCTTCACTTGCTCGTCAGCCCGCCCGGCGAACACCAGCTCCCCGGCCGCGGTCCACCGCACCCGATCCCCGGTCCGGTACATCCGCTCACCCGGCACCCCGAACGGGCAGGCCACGAACCGCTCCGCCGACAACCCGGGCCGGCGCACATAGCCCCGAGCCACCTGCGCACCGGCCACGTACAGCTCCCCGACCACACCGACCGGTACCGGCGCCAAGAACTCGTCAAGCACGTAGGTCCGCGTGTTGGCCACCGGTCTGCCGACGGGGACCTGCCCGGCGTGCAGGTTGCCTGCGTCAAGGCGCCCGGCCACCACCCCGATCGTGGTTTCGGTGGGTCCGTAGTGGTTGAACACCGACACGTCCCCAGCCGCCCCCACAAGGTCCCGGGCCCAGGCCGCCGGCGCCGCCTCACCGCCGAGCACCAGCGACCGCCGCGGCAGCACACCGGCAAACCCTGAGACGGAAGCGAGAGCGGCCAGGTGCGACGGCACCGCCTTGAGGTAGTCGATGCGGTGTTCGGCCAGGTAGCCCGCGACCGCCTGGGGATCGGTCACCGTGTCCGCGTCCAGGATGTGCAGCTCACCGCCGGTGGTGAGACTGGCGAACACCACGGTGTTGCCCAAGTCCGTCGCCTGT
This sequence comes from Protofrankia sp. Cas3, assembly GCF_963555955.1. Lineage (NCBI taxonomy): Bacteria > Bacillati > Actinomycetota > Actinomycetes > Frankiales > Frankiaceae > Protofrankia > Protofrankia sp. Cas3. Next base: position 8,232 of record NZ_CAUVXP010000094.1, on the reverse strand, counting down.
GCCTGCAACAACGCGTAGCGACCGCCCGGCTGTCCGAACCCCACCAGGCCTGGTACCGACGCCACGTAGTTCGCCAACGCGCCGTGGGTGACCGCCACCCCCTTTGGCGCGCCGGTGGACCCCGACGTGTAGATCACATAAGCCGACGCGGCTGGCAACGGCGCCGCGTCGAGCGTCGGAGGGTACGCGGCCACCGCGCCGGCGGTCGCGGGATCGTCCACCGCGATGGTCAGCATCCTTGTGGCCGGAAGCTCCTCGAGCACCGTCTCGGTTCCGAGGAGCAGCGCGGCCCGGCTGTCGGCGAGCATGAACGAGATCCGTTCGGCGGGCAGGCCAGGATCGACGGGCAGATAGGCCGCTCCGGCCTTCCAGGCCGCAAGGATCCCCGCGATGATCGCCGCGCCGCGCGGCAGGCACAGCGCCACCACGCTCTCCGGTCCCGCCCCCAGCCCGCGCAGATGACCCGCCAGCCGGCTGGCGCGCTGGTCCAACTCCCGATAGGACACCGCGGTGCCGGCGCACACGACCGCCGGCGCGTCGGGCGTACGGGCCGCCTGCGCCTGGAACATCTCCACCACCGTCGCGGTCGGCAGTTCGCGGCCGGTGTCGTTCCACCTTTCGAGCACCATCTCGCGCTCGACGGCGTCGAGGAGATCGGCATGGTCGACCCGGGCCCGCGAGTCCGACGTAGCCAGCCAGGTCAGGGCCTTGAGAAAGCCCCGCGAGACGTCCCGGGCCGAAGCCGGGTCGCGGAGTTCCGGGTTGAGGTCGACGGCGATCTGGATTCCGGAGTCCGGCATCCGGTGGTAGGCCTCGATCTTCAGGTCTTCGGCCGGACCGCTCGACAGACCGGTCAGGACGGCTTCGCAAGGGCCGAACCGCAACGTGGACTGGACGGGGATGACATTGACGATCAGGCTGTACAGAGAGCCGCCGCCGACAAGCTTCACGTCGCGGAGGATGTCGGTGTACTGGTATCGCTGGTGCGGCAGCGCGGCCCGGATCGCCGCGGCGGTCTCCTGAACGAGCCGGGCGGCGGATGTCTGCGGGCCGATCCCGATCCGGATCGGCATGATCGTGGAGGTCATGCCGGGGATCCCACGCTCCCGCCGGCTCGTCCGGCCGTCGGCCGACACGCCGAGCACGAAGTCGTGCGCTCCGGTAGTCCGGTGGTGGTAAACGGCGGCGGCCGCGATCAGCAGGCCGGCCATGTTGGTCTTCAGGCGCCGGGCGGCCGCGCGCAGGGCCGCGGCATCGTCGGCGCCGACCTCGGTGAGATGCCGTACCGGCTGGGACGGCATCCGCCGAGCCCGCTGACCGTCCCATCCCACGGTCTCCGGCAGCGGCGACAACGCGTCGAGCCAGAACCGCCGGTCCTTGTCGACGTCGGCGGAGTCCTGATACGTCTCGGCCGCGTCCAGCAACACGGACACGGGCGACGGCGCCCCTTCGCCGGGATCGCGCTCCTCGACGAGCGCTGTGTAGATGCGCGCCACGCGGTCTGCGACGAGGCTGAGGCTGGCACCGTCAACGACGCAGTGATGCGTGCGCTGATACCATAGATGGCGGTCCGGTCCGAGCGTGAGGACGGCGTGGACGAACACCGGTCCGGCGGTCAGATCCGTCGCGGCCGTCAGGTCCGCCCGCATCCAAGCTTCGGCGGCCGCCCGCGGATGGGCCGCGTCGGCCAAATCGATCACGTGGATCGGGTGGTCGCGCGAGTCGTCGACGTACTGGCGCGGCACCTGCCCGTCAAAGCGGACCCGCAGCCGGTAGGCCTCGGCCTCGTCCATCGCGCGCCGCAGAGCCGCCACGAGGACGATGACATCGAGATCGCCGCGGATCTCCAGACAACAGCCGATGTTGTAGGCCGGATTGCCGAGATCGAGCTGCTGAGCGTACCAGACGCCGAGCTGCCCCGTGGTCAGATACCTGAATCCGTGTTCCGCCACACCCATACCCCTACACCCATATCCGCTCGGCGACAGATTGCGTCAGGACCGCTCGGCGGTCAGGCCGATGACGCGGTCGGTGAGTTCGGCGAGGTTGGCGACGTCCCAGACCAGGGTCGGCTCGACGGACACGTCCAGCACGTCCTCGATCTCACCGCACAGCGCAAAGGCGTACACCGAGTCGAGCCCGTAGCCGGCGAGCGACGCCTGGGGGTCGATCGTCTCGGCCGGCTGGTCGATGTAGTGGGCGACCCGCTCGACCAGCCAGGACCGGATGTCATCAGGGGTCGGCTGCGGACGCGTCGCTTCGGTCTCGGTCATGGGACACCTTTCTGGATGCTTGTCAGCCAGGAATCAGCCGGGCGGTCAGATCGAAGAGCACGCGGTCGCCGTGGCGCGCGACGGCCTCGTCGAACATGTGGTGTTCCACGTCTTCGCGTTCGGCCGCGGTGAGCACCGAGGGGCCGCCGAGACGCCCGTTCAGTCGGTCGAGGATCGCCAGGAATGCGGCGTGCGACAAGGAATCAGGGTTCTTGCGCCAGACGCCAAGCACGGACGCGGCGGCGAGCGTCACGGTGTATCGGTCGGCCAGCTCGAAGGCAGCCGGCGAGGCGTCGATGGTGATGTCGGAGGCTGACAACGTCGCGCATTTGTCACGGAGAGCGCGAAGATCGTCACGGAACCGTACCGCGAACCGTCCGGCGGGGTCGCCGTCGCGCGCGTGCTCGGCTATGTCGGCCAACGCGCCGAGTACTGCGTCGCCGCGGGGCATCCCGGCCGTGAGGCTCTCCGCACGCAGCGCCGGAAGCTCCCCACCGAGGTCGAAGAGCTGCCCGGGCGCGGGCGGGTCCACCAGCCACGACCTGCGGGCCAGCCGTGGCAACTGCGGCAGGAGCATCACCAGGCACGCGGCGCGGGAGACGTGCGCGAAGGTGGCCGGCGCGAGGTCTCTGGCGAGCTTCTGGAACATCGCATACGGGCCCTGCCGCAGATAGGACTGCGCGCCCAGCACCGTCCGCAGGTCCTCGAACGCGTCCAGCACGACCCGGGAGCCCAGGTATTTCGCCGCGGGGGCGTAGACGGCCATCGCTTCGGGCACCAGATGCAACGCTCTGACGGCGACTGCCGAGAAGGCGTCGACGGCGAGCAGGTCGGCGTGGGCGCGGGCGATGACGGCGCGCACATAGGGGATGTCTGCGACGGTGCCGCCGTATAGGCGGTGTTCGAGGGCGTACTCGACGACCAGGCGGAGCGCCGTGTCCAACGGGCCGACGATCATCGACGGGAACACCGTCCTAGTGATCTGGTAGGCACGCAGGGCGATCTCCATGCCCTCGCCGAGCTTGCCGATCAGTGAGTCGCCGGGTATCGGGCAGTCGACGAAAACGGCACCGCCGAGCGCAACGCCCCGCATGCCGGAGCTGGCGAACCGGGCAGTGTCGGTCATACGGCCGCCCGGCAGATCGTCGCGCCGTACGAAGAACTGGCTGTGACTGCGACTACCGGCAGCCGCACCGGTCCTCGCGAACAGCACCATGGCCTCGGCGCGCCGCAGATTGGTGACGACATCCTTGCGCCCGGACACCGACCAGCCGCCGGCGACGGACCGCGCGGTGAACTCCGCGTGCGCGAAATCGGTCCCGTGCGCCAGCTCGTGGAACGCGGCTGCGATCCTCCCCCCTGACAACAGCAGCTTCGCGGCGTTACGGCACTGTCCCTCGTCACCGGCCGTCCAGATGTTCACCGACGCGATGAACGAGCTGAACCCGTACCCCAGGCCCAGGCTGGGATCTCGCCGCCACACCGCGCGCAGGATCTCGGCGAGCCGATCGATGCGCGTCAGCCGCCCACCGTAGGCAGAGGGTACGAACTCGGCATTCATTGCGTATCCGTCGAGCAGGCGTTCGCCGTCGGCGAGCATCTCCTGACGTTCGTCGGCGGCGAGCACCGCAGCGTAGCCCACCGGATTCTCCGCATCGCGTGGATCGCCGAGCAGCGCGTCCAGTTCCTCAACGCTCATAGCAGTCCCCGGTCCATTGCGACGGCTGCGGCATCGCAGCGCCGAACGCGGTGACGACAGCGCCGCTCACCGCCGCCTCGGCGACGACCCCGGCCAGCCGGCCGTCGATCAGTTCGTCACCGGGCGCGGCGCTCGGCGGCACAGTCCGCACGATGACGGCGAGTCGTGCCAGCAGAGCCCGCAGGGCCGCCCGCACCCACAGCCCGTCCCGCCAGAGAGGTTCGTCGCGGTGGTGTCGTTCGCGCGACTTCCACAGGTGCAGGCAGGCCGCACCCGCATAGCAGAGCTCATACGCGGACGCCAACTCGTACGCGGCTATGGACGGACGAGCCGCCGGGCGCACCTCGGCCATCAGGCCGTGCAGGTGTCGGACGACGACGCACAAGGCGTCGGCGTGCTCGGCAAGGCCGATGGGGGCATCCTGTGAGCCGATCTCCTCGGCGAGCGCCGGCAACGACTGCACCACCGAGCATCCCTGCCGTGACAGCAGGACCAGGGCGCCGCGGTCCAGTGGACCGGGCCGCTCGCCGACGCGGGCGGCCTGCGCCACCCCGGCCGCGTCGAAGGCACCGGCCACGAAGTCCCGCGTCAGCCTGGGGAACTGCTGGATCAGCGCGGCGCGGTTCACCGGGGTACTCCCGTCGAACACCGCAGCGATCTGGTGGTCGCGACGCACCTTCTGGAACGCGCCGTGCTCGTACGCCTCGGTAAGGAACGAGCGAGCGCCGAGCAGTTCGGCCAGATCGCCGATCACCGCATCGATCAGCGTCGGGACCAGCGCCTTAACGACGGCTGAGGTGACGCTCATTTCGCGGGTGAGGCTGTGGATCGACCTGGTGGCGACGAATGTCGCCGCTTCCGCGGCGCCGAGCAGCGCGGCGCACCGGGCGAGCACCGAGGCGGGAACGGGACGGTCGATCAGCGGACGCCGTTGGATGATGCGCGTGGCCGTGAACCGGGCCACCAGCCTCAGCGCGTGCTCACCCGCGCCGAGCGAGAGCGCGCCGCACATCGTGCGGGTGAGCTGCAGCGCGCGCAGCACCGTCTCTACACCCGTGCCCGCCGGACCGATCAACGCGTCGGTGGGCACGGGCGCACCGGTGAATTCAATGCCGGAGATGTCGACGCCCCGGATGCCGTGGGTGGCCACCTTGGGCAGCAGCCGGTACGACCCGGCTGGTAGCGACTTCTTGTCGACGAGGAAAAGGCTGTGTCCGCGGGGGTCCGCGGCCGAACCGGTGCGAGCGAGTACGACGAGGTGGCCCGCGCGGGTGGCATTGTTGATCGGCCACTTCACGCCGTCGAGCCGGTAGCCGCCGTCCTGCTCGGCCGCCGTGACCGAACCGTTGAGCAGGTCGGCTCCGTGTTCCGGCTCGGACAGCGCCCAGGCCACCTGGCCGCCCGAAAGAACCGCCGCGGCCGTGGAGGCGGACTGCACCGCACTGCCGGCGATCCACACCGAAGCGGCTCCGAGGTAGGTCTTGCCGTGGGCAACCAGGGCACTGACATCCCGGCGGGCGACGATCCGCCACAGCCGCAGCAGGCGTTCGTGGTCGTCGAGGGCGCCGCCCCACTCGGTCGGAACGTAGAGCGCGGGAAAGCCGACGCCGTCGAGCCTGGCACAGACCTCGGCGGGGAACCCCTCAGCGGCATCGAGTGCGGCGTCGTGGCGTACCGCCTCAGCCGGGTCCCCGAGAACCGCGGCGAGCGCGGCTGCCGACCCGATGACCGACCGCGGTGCCGTCACCTGGCTCCGCCCGCTGCCAACCGCCGGACGGCTGGCTCCAGGTCGGCGTGCAGCACCGGGATCTCGCCGGCGAGAAACCATTCGCGCATGGCCATACGCCGGATCTTGCCGCTGGTGGTGCGGCGCACCGTTCCGCGGCGTACGAGCAGGATGTTGTAGACCGGTACTCCGAACGAGTCAGTCAGGTTACGCATGACGGCGGTCGCGACCGCAGGCAGGTGCTCGACGGGCGTCCTCGGGGCGACTTCGTGCACGAGGACGATCCGCTCGTCGGGCGCGGAGACCCCGAAGGCTGCCCCGACGAAGTTGTGCAGGGCGTCGTGCGCCGTGCGTGCTTCCCGTTCCAGATCGTGCGGGAAGAGGTTGCGGCCCCGTACGATCAGGGTCTCCTTGATTCGGCCGGTGATGAACAGCTCACCGCCGATGAAGGCCCCGAGGTCGCCGGTACGCAGCCAGCCGGGTCCCGTCTCGTCGTGACCGTCGGCGCCCGCTAGGCGCGCGTGGAATATCTGGGCACTGGCTTGCGGCTTGTTCCAGTAACCGAGCCCGACGCTGCCGCCGCGTAGCCAGAGCTCGCCGATCGAGTCGTCCGGCGCGACCCGGCGGGTCTGCGGGTCGACGATCCGGGCCTCGAAGGCACTTGGCACGCCGACGCCCATGGCTTCCTTGCCCTCGCCGTAAGCCGTCTTGACCAGAGCGGGGTTTTTGCCGTCCGCCAGGCGGACCGGATCGGCCACCAGCACCGTCGGCTGCTGCTCGCGCGCGGTGCCGGAGACGTAAATCGTGGCCTCCGCCATTCCGTACCCGGCGGTGAGCGCCTCGGGTCGCAGACCAATGCGCGCGAGCCGCTGGGCGAACGCGGCCATCGTCGGCGGGTGGATCGGCTCGGAGCCATTGATCAGAATGCGGACCGCTGACAGGTCAAGTCCGTCGAGCTGCTCGTCCGGGATGAGCCGAAGGCACAGATCGAAGGCGAAGTTGGGCGCGGCGCTGGCCGAACACACGTACCGGTCCAGCATGCGCAGCCACTCCACCGGCCGCCTGACGAAGTCATACGGTGGCATCAGGACGACCGGGGCGCCGTAGAGCAATCCAAACGTGGTCTGGGCGAACAGACCGAAGTCGTGGTGAAGCGGCATCCAGCTGCCGAGTACGTCGTCGGGGCCAGGTCCCGCGAACTCGTGATACGCCGCCATGTTGGTGAGGATGTTTCCGTGGGCGAGCATGACGCCTCTCGGGGCCCCGGTCGACCCCGAGCTGTACTGCAGGACCGCCAGGGTGTCCCGGCCCGGCTGGCGCCGGCGGACGGGACCCGACGGCGTCGCGGCGAGCTCGTCCTGGCTCGCCCCCACGACCGGCACGTGCCCGTGTCCACGGCGGGTCAGTTCCTCGGCGAGTGCCGAGCGGTCACCGTCTGTTGTGACCGCCAGGCTCGGAGCGCAGTCTCCGGCGATCGCGGCCGTCCTCTCGGCAGCAGACCCGCGGCCGGGCGTCGAAGCCGGTACGGCGACCACGCCTGCGAGTAGGCAGGCGAGATAGACCTCGACGAACTCGGTGCCCGTCGGCAGGGCGATAAGCACCCGCTCCCCTGCGGGCAGCCGCGCGGCGAGGCTCTCAGCACGCGATTGGGCTCGCTGGGCGAGCTCCGCGAAGGTGAGGCTATCGTGGTTGGCCGCCGTCGAGCCTCGGAAAATGGTCAGCGCGGTACGCTCAGGATGCGCGGCGACGCGGTCGAGGAAGGCGTCGCCCAAACTTCGGTAGCGCATGAGATCGAAGGTCACGGCATTCCCATCCAAGAAGTGGTTTCCCTCGGGCTCCGCCACCGACGGACTGCGTCCAGCCTTTGTGGCGCTATTTTTTCTTCATGGCCTCGATGAGACTCTTGGGCCGCATGTCAGTCCAAGATTTTTCGATGTAATCGAGGCACTCCTGACGTCCGGCTTCCCCGAAGACCGTCTGCCATCCGTCGGGGACGTCGGCGAAAACCGGCCAGAGCGAATGCTGACCCTCGTCGTTGGTCAGGACCAGGTAGCTGGCGTCGGGGTCTTCAAATGGATTTGGCACCAGGCCGCCCTTTCACGGGATTGATTCGGATCTCCTCTGGCTCCTGCCTGACGACAGCACCTGCTGTTGGGATCATCAAGGCGTTGCCACTGACACTATGACCAGGGCCGTGCGATCGGTCAATGCGCTGCGGTGACGCAACCCGAACCTGGAACCGCGCGGAGAACCACGTTGTTCAACTGGTTCGGCGCGCCAGTTGAACAGCGCCGGAAGTGAGCGGCCAGCGCCGCATCATCCCCGCCGGCCTGCGGTGACGTACCCGCCTCGACGGCAAGGCTCCACCGAGGTCGAGGTCGAGGTCGACGAGGGAACAGCCGCCGCTGCTCACCAGAGCCGCGTCAAGATGACATTCCGATTCCATGGACATACGTTAAGTAACGAGATGAGGTTCGTGAGGCCGCAGTAGTCGATCATTAAGGCCAGAGCACCGGCCGGGATATCTGGTAACC
>NZ_CAUVXP010000093.1:23871-24621 GCF_963555955.1 Protofrankia sp. Cas3 | reverse complement strand
CCACGACCTCCGAGAGATCGTCAACGCGATCCAGTACGTGACCCGGACCGGGATCCCCTGGGCATACCTGCCCCACGACTTCCCGCCCTACAAGACCGTCTACGGCTACTACGCCACCTGGGAAACCGACGGGATCACCGAACAGGTCCACGACCTGCTGCGCGACCGGGTCCGCCGCAAGGCGGGCCGGGCCACCGAACCCACCGCGGGGATCATCGACAGTCAGACGGTCAAGACCGCCGACACCGTCCCCGAGGCCGAGCAGGGCATCGACGCCGCCAAACGGATCAAAGGTAAGAAGCGGCACCTGGCCACCGACACTCTCGGGTTGCTGCTGGCCGTGGTGGTGACCGCCGCCTCGGTGCAGGACACCAACGGTGGCACGCGGGTCATCGATGCGCTGGCCGCCGCCTACCGCAGACTCGTCCGAGTCTGGGTTGATTCCTGATATAAGGCCCGGTTCATCCAACATGCCGCGGAAGTCGGGATCACCGCCGAGGTCGTGGCCAAGGAACCCGGACAGAAGGGGTTCAAAGTCCGTCCCCGCCGGTGGGTGATCGAGCGGACGTTGGGCTGGCTGATGCACTACCGCCGCCTGGTCCGCGATTACGAGACTCGCCCTCAACGCTCCCGAACTATGATCCACTGGGCGATGATTGATCTTATGGGTCGCCGTCTCACCGGGGAGAGGACCCCGACATGGCACTACCAACCCGAACAACTTCCACCTACCTGAACAAGACGTCCTCT
>NZ_CAUVXP010000093.1:0-23642 GCF_963555955.1 Protofrankia sp. Cas3 | reverse complement strand
AAGGAGAGGACGAGCGTGGGCGCGCTGGCTGTTCGGCCGGTGGAATGCCGATGCGCCGGTCGATCCGACCTGGTTGCCGACCTGGTTGCCGGCCTGGTTCGGTGACCAGGCATGGGCGCCGCGATGGTGGGACGACGACACCATCTGGCTGATCGACGTGGAGAACGTCGTCGGCCGGGTGTGGACGGGGACGGGGACGACAACCTCTACCGACTGTGGGACCTCTACACAGCCCAGCACCGCCACGGTGGGTAAGAGGTGAACGGTGTCCCGGGCGAGCTTTCAGCGGGATCTGGACCGTGTCGGGGGGGGTGTCGCGTGCGCTGCGTGACGATACGGGGAGCTAGGCTGTCCAGCTCATCATAATTCGGACGGTAGATGACTGGTTGGAATCGGGGTCCTTCAATGCGGTCCGTCACGACGCCGTAGGATCGTCAAGGTGAGACGCGCTGATCCGGTCCGGGTCGCTCCCGCTGCGGTGATTGCGCCGGCCCGCGCGATCAGACCCACCCTTGATGGGATGCCGTGGGCATGAGTTCACCGACCCGGCTGGCCTGTCTCGGGCCTCCTGACACGTTCTCCGATGCGGCGTTGCTCACTCTGCCGATCGCTCATGAAGTCGATCTCGACCCATTACCGAACGTAGCGGCCGTTCTTGGCGCGGTCCGTCAGGTCGACGCCGCACCGTATCTGCGCTGAGGTCCGATTTCTCGGCAGCTGACCGAGTGCGGATGGACAGGCTCCGATCATGCGGTCCAGCACGTCGGACGATGCTTTCCGCAACGCGGCGGCCTGGCTTTCCGGTCTGCGTGGGAGCGTCGCCCGCGCCTGAAGAATTCGGTCCAACGGTTGCGTTGCGAGCGCGATACCGCCGGGGGTAACCCAGGTCGTCGTGAGCCAACCCGCAAACTCTCCGTGCCTGTCGTGGTCTGAGCGTGCTCTCTCCCCTTGGCGCATCCCGCGACGCGCTTCGCATGCGTTACCTTGAGTCACATTCTTGCTGCTGAACGAGATCATATCGGTACGGAAAGTGCCACATTGTGGCCTTGCCGACAGGACACAGGGAGCGCGTAGTCATGTCCCACGCTGACGAACTGTCCCCGTCAGCTTGCTCGGCCAGCCTCTGGCCGGCGGCTGCGGAGGTAGGCCAGCCAGGCCCGCCCGATATGCCGGCCGCGTTGATTCCGGCCGCCCGTACCCCCCCAGACGATCATCCGGACTCCTGTGTCCTGCCCGCCCCGATGTCGTCGCCGGGCGAAGCCGGCCCCGCCGTAACGGGGGCCGACCGTCGCGACATCCCCACGATGTTGATCGCCGGGACATCGGCGCTGCCCGATCGGCGGCAGTTTCACCTCTATGCGGGGGCAACCGTCGTCGGCGTTTTCCTCACCGATGGGCAGCTTGCGGACGTGGTGGATGGGCGTGGTGCAACGCCGTTTCAGGTTGCGCTTGCACATGCCGAGGAGCGGTTGGCCGCTTTGCTGCGCGCGCACGAGCACACGGCGCCCGCGCAGGTGGCGACACAGGCCGTTCGCCTACGCTCCGGTCTGGGCCGGCTGGCCCGCGGTTCCCTGCAGGCTGCGGACGCCCGTCGGTTGCGGATCATCGCTGGTCGGCTTGCCGTTCTGCACGCTGATGCGGCGTTCAAACTGGGCGAGCCCGATGCGGCACGAGCCCTGGCCGCCCAGGGATACGCCGATGGGCAGTGGGCGGGTGACGGACCTCTGCAGGGATCGGCCCGTGAGATCGCGGCGGTGGCCGAGTTCTACGGCGGGCGTCCGGCGGTTGCCCTGCAGCTCGCGCGGGACGGGCTGCGCCATGTCAGCGGCGGTCCGGTACGGGCGCGCCTGGTCTGTCAGGAGGCCCGCGCACTCGCGGCCCTCGGCGACGTCCGTGGCGCCGCACTGGCGCTGGATACTGCTTACGATCTTGCTGACATGATTCCCGTGGAACAATGGGGATCTCCCGGTCCGGGCTTTGACACCTTCCATCCGGTGGAGGTCTCCTACAACGCGACCACGGCGTTGTGCCTGCTTGGCCGGCCCCGTGCCGCAGAGGAACATGCACAGATCGCCATGCCCCGGCTTGACGCGATGAACACCCCGGGTTTCCGTTCGGTGATCAGGCTGGATCTTGCATTGGCCCTGGTCCGCCAGGGACGGCTCGAGCTTGACCGGGTTTGCGCGCTGGCCACCGAGGCGATCACTATCTCCTGGGGACGCACGGTGGCGTCGGCGTCGAATCGGGCCGATGAGTTGCTGGCGATAACCCGAACGCACGGTGATGTCCGCGACGTGCGGGAGCTGGCGGCGTTCGTACGCGACTGGCAGCGGGAGGGCGAAAAGGCATCGTCATGGACGTCAGGGCCGTAGACGTGTCAGGGCCGTAGACGTCAAGGGCCGTAGACGTTCAGAGCCGTGGATATCGGCCAGCGGTGGAGCCCGTCGCTGAACGTGCATGACGAACCAGCAGCACTGACCGTGTGTCATGAGGACACGGAAGGGCGCGGAGCGAGGTGGGTACGTTCGGAGGAACTGGCCTGACGACGCTCCGGGTTGAATGAGGATCGGAGCGATGTCGGATGGCAGTCACGGGGTGCGATGGTCGCTTCACCGTGGCGAACGCATGGTCGATTCTCCGCGAGATGTGCGCGGCGGCCGGGTTGGACGACCGGGATGCCGAGGTCATCAAGATTACCGCCAACGCGGTGTTCCGGTTGCCGCGGGCCAGGCTGGTCATCCGGATCTGCGGGTCGCAGGCGATGGCGCACCGCGCGCACAAGGTTGTCCAAGTCGCTCGCTGGCTGGCTCGACACGAAGTGCCGGCGGTGCGCCTTGCGCCGGGTCTGCCGGCACCGCTGCTCCTCGGTAGCGTCGTGGCCACATTGTGGATCGACGCTCAGGCCGAGCCGCGACTGGTCGAGCCGCCCGGTCGCCACTTCCAGGAGAACCAGCCCCTGCCGGGCACTCGAGGGCCAACCACACACGCCGCCACCACACGCGGTTCGACAGCACTCGGCGCCTCAGCACTCGGCTCGACAGCGCACGTATCGGCTTCACGTGCCTCCACCGCGGGTGAACGGGTGGTGAACGGCGACCCTCCGGCCGCGTCCGATCTTGCTGTAGTTCTACAGCGGATCCACGCGCTACCACAACCCGACACCGCGTTACCCCCATGGGACCCGCTGGACGACGTTCGCAGGCGTCTTGCCGATGCGGAGGGCCTCACCGACGCTGACCTCGCGTTTCTCCGGCGGATGGCCGACCGGCTCCAAGCCGCCCTCGAGGGTGTCACGTACGACCTCCCGGCGGGTATCGTCCACGGCGACGCCCATCTCGGCAACCTGATCAGATGCCACGACGGTCGGGTGGTCATGTGCGACTTCGATTCCACCTGCTACGGACCCACCGAATGGGACCTGATCCCGGTGGCTGTCGGGCAGCTGCGCTTCGGTTACCCGCCGGAACAGCACGCGGTGCTTGCGTCAGAGTACGGCTTCGATGTGACGCGTTGGTCGGGATTTGAGGTCCTGCGGGCCCTGCGGGAACTGAAGCTGGTGACCAGCGTTGTGCCGATCCTTGCGAGCAATCCGCGGGTGGCGGCGCAGTTCGCCGTCCGCCTGGCGAGCCTGCGCTATGCGGACGAAAGCGTCCGCTGGTTGCCGTATTCCTGACTCCTATCAGTTTTCTGATAGTTCTTCGAGCCAGGATTTCCGCTGTTCCCCGCGATTGAACAGGGTCCGTCGTCCTGTTCGGGATGTGAATCTGGCGGCTGATGTTGCCATCGTATCGGAACACCGTTGGCAGCCGTGTTCGGGCGGTGTGGAGATTGGGTTCGATATCGGAGTCGTTGAGCTGGTCGGCCTTGTCCAGCGGGATCGGCACCGTCGACAGGGTGACCATTGGAGCTGGTTCTAAGACAGGTCCGAAGAAGATCCTTCGAAGATGCGTCGGGTGAATACGGCAATCATGGTCGCTGTCCAGGCGACCGCGAGCAGGCAGCCGCCGATGACATCCGACAGATAGTGCACACCGAGGGCGAGACGCGCACCTCCGACCGCCATGATGATCAACACTGTCGGTGCTGCGACGACGACCGGTGGCCGTCGTCCGTGGACCGCGGCCAGCGCGGTCAGCCCCACCAGCACCGCGACGGTCACCCCGACCACATGCCCGGACGGGAAGCTCGTCCCGTGGGCTGTGGCGACCGGCGCCGCGACGGACGGGCGGGCCCGATTGACCAGTGCCTTGACGGCACTGCCGATGATTCCGCCGATCCCGACGGTGATTGCGATGAACAGGGTCAGCCAGCGGAGGCCGGCTGGATCGAGCCGGCCGAGACCACGGGCGTTTCCACCCCGCCCGGGGCGCGCCCGAGTCCACAATGCCACCACAACGGCCAGGGCGGCCACTCTCAGGATGAACGGGGCGATCAGGATGCTCAGGACATCGGCGGAGTCGATCAGCCAACCCCGGGTGGCCACGACGGCGTTGAGGTCCGCGGCCGTGTCGGTGTCCGCGTGGGCAAGGGGCGCCCAGCGGGCCTTTACCACGATCGTGACTACGACGAACAGCCCCGCGCAGGTCCCTGCGATCCACCAGGCTCGCGCAGCAGCTGGCGATCGCGGACGGGTCGGCGGGTCCGATGCCGACAGCCCTGCTGACAGCCGCGGCCGGGCCCGTGGACCATCACCTTTTCCCGTCGAGGGCTGTCGGGTTCCCATGACGTCCCAGTCTCGTCCCGCCGGGCGAGAGAAGCCCAACCAGACGGCCTGGGTGCCGACCCGGGTAGGCCGCGGGGCCGGCCCCGCGACGCCGCGTGCCTATTGCTGGGCGTGCTAAGAACCAGAACAGGTTCTATGGGCCGGAAAATTATGCACCTGAGCGCGCCGAACGCATGGGTGCACCGATTCATGCAGGCCTTCTCCCCGTTGGCGTTTTTCTGCTTCGTCGTCGACTCGAAAGACGACGGTCCGGGCGGGAGAAAAGAGTTGCCGCGGCTCCCATGAGAGTTCGTCGACTATCGCCGTCGCCGTCGCCGCCGGGTCGAAATCCAGGGCACCGGGTCGGTCAGAATAGTGCAGTCGCGGGCGGGCGCACCCGCCGTCACCAGACCCGGAATCCATCGGTGGGACCGTGTCGCGCGTGCCGAAAGTGGCCGTCCGGCGTCGCTCGGTGGCCCGATGGAGGCCTGCCGCCGGATATATCGGTGCCTTCCCGGCCGACGGCGGCGAGTTCTACGGACCAGATGATACGTGTCCGTTCCCTCAGTATTACTTCTCTTTTTGCGGCATGACCTCATTTTGCGATAAGGAGACTTTTCGAAATTACACGGACGAAGTTATCCGGCGGGGTTGACCGGGTGAGCGCTCAGTGGAGTAGGGTCACTTCTTGTTCGGTCAGTCCCGGCGAGAGGAAAAAAACGTGATGGCACAGCAGCAGCAGCAGCAGCAAATCGAACAGCAGCTGCGGCAGAACTGGCAGCAGATCCGGTACCGACTTCTCGATGAATTCGGACAGGTCGGCACCGCGGACCTCGACGCGGCTCGTGACGTCAACGATCTCGTTCAGCGGATCGCGGACAAGACCCACCACAGCGAGCGCTACGTCGAGACCCGGCTGCAGGAGCTCGTCGGCGCGGGCGCTGGTGTCGGCGGCCAGTTCGGCGGCCAGCAGCAGGGCGGCGGCCAGGGCGGCTTTGGCCAGCAGGGGCAGCAGGGGCAGCAGGGCCAGCAGGGCCAGCCGTTCGGCCGCTAGTCCCGCTGTCGTGGCGGTGATACACCGCCACCTGTCCTGACACCCGCGGCGGCGTGTGAAGCGATGATCGCACGGCCGCCGGCCAGGTGCCATGACTGCGCGAGATTGTCTTCGCGCGAAATATGGACCAGTCAGGTGGTCTCACCACCAAGTATCAGGAGACCACCTGACTGGTTCAGGTACCAGCATACTTTCCAAACTGGCCAAAGGCCGTGCGATCATGTCTTTTTCGCACGGCCGGCGGCATGCCGGATCGTCGGTATCAGGCCAAAGGCCGTGCGATCATGTCTTTTTCGCACGGCCGGCGGCATGCCGGATCGTCGGTATCAGGCCAAAGGCCGTGCGATCATGTCTTTTTCGCACGGCCGGCGGCATTCATGATCTTCGTTGACATGAAGATCATGGTGTCAGGCTCACCAGGAGTGTCCGGTACTCCAGCAAGGCATCGATCAGACCTGTGACAATGGGATTACGGGGCATTTGACCCAGCTCGGCAAGAATTGAATCCGTCTGTTCCAGCGTAGGCTGGGCGTCGACAGCGGCGACGAGTGTGACCAGTCTGCTCATGGGCGGCCTTTCAACGACTCACAGTCGTGAAGCGACGTCCATTTGACCAGCACCTCGTGTGGCTGGGTCGCCTCACCGGATACACCTGCCAAAACGGCACCGCGTGGCGGGTTCACCATCACTTTTCGTTCCATGCCCTTCAGGGAGGAGCCCGGCTCCTTTGTCGGGCAGTGGTACAACTGACGTTACCGTAAAAAACGGTAGAGCTGCGGTGTTCCCGTCGGGTTGAATGGTCGTTACGGCGAGGTAACAAAGTTTGCGCCCAGTAGTCAGATCGCCCGCGGTCCGGTGGATGCCTGCGGGCTGATTGCGCTATTTGTACATGATGTGCTGGCCGGTGCATCCCCATTGCTTCCCGTGACGCTCTCCGAGGGTATCAATCCACCGCCGTTGCGCATCCGTGGCGTCGGATGCCACTGCGTCGGGTGCCACCGCGTCGGGTGTGGCGGCGAGAGGCGAGAGGCGAGAGGCGAGAGGCGAGCGAGAAAGTGTCGTTCACAGGCCGGTAGCCTCAGACGTGTGGTCAGTGCGGGTCCGTCTTCGGGCGGCAGTCGGCGGACGGCAGCCGGCCGGCAGGGCGGGGTTGCCGAGCCTGCCGCAAGCAGCCCCGGACGTGATGCGCTGGCGGCGCCGGGTGTCGGCGACCAGGTCGATGTAGCCCTCAGCCGTGAGTTGGAGGGCCTTGCCCATCGTGCGTGGCCCCCGTTGCGTGAGCGCCACGTCGGTGGTTGGGTGCTGCGGGCGTCGGCTGGCTCTTCGCGGCGCGGCAACTCGGTCTGGGCTCGTGGCGACGTCTCTGATCTTTCTGTCGCGCTCGACGAGGTCCGCGACTTCTACGCCGCGGCAGGGCTTCGCCCGACAATCCAGATCACCCCGGTGTCAGTGCCGGCCGGCATCCACCAGGCGCTGGACGCGGCCGGGTTCGACGACACAGGTCCGACCGATGTCTGCACCGCCGATCTGGCAGACCTTGCCGAACGGCTGGACGCCGCCGCGCCCGCCGAAACGGTCATGTTCGATGGCATCGCCGACACCTGGCTCGACGTTGCCGGGCGGGTTCTGTCAACCTTTGCCGACCAGCGCACCGGCACCCTCAAGGTGTTGGCGAATCTCACGGTGGCGGCGAAATACGCCATGTGTGTGGCCGACGGTGTGCCGGTCGCGGTCGGCCGCGGGGTCCTCGACGGAGACTGGCTCGGCGTCTACAGCATGGCGACCGTACCGGGCGCGCGCGGCAGGGGGGCGGCGCGTGCCGTCCTTGCCGGGCTTGTCACCTGGGCTGCCGACGCGGGTGCGTCGCGCGCCTACCTGCAGGTGGAACAGACCAGCGCCGCGGCCCGCCGGCTGTACGGCGCGCTCGGGTTCCGACCCGTCTATCGGTACTCCTACCGACGACATCATCATCCTGCCGGCGGTCCGGATGTGTCCCCACGCTGATCATCGAGGAGCCATGACGCCCGAGCAAGCCAGTCACAGTCTCTTGGAGCCGGTGGGCCGGACCCGTGTGATGGGCGTGATCAACGCGACCCCGGATTCGTTCTCCGACGGGGGTACTTATGCGACCGCCGTTGCAGCGGTCCGGGCCGGACTGGCGATGGCCGCCGACGGCGCCGACATCATTGACGTCGGCGGTGAGTCGACCCGACCGGGTGCGGCCCGGGTCGATCCGGACGAGGAACTGCGCAGGGTGCTGCCGGTTGTGACCGAGCTGGCCGCGGCAGGGGTCGCCGTCAGCGTGGACACGACTCGCCGGACGGTCGCCGAGGCCGCGCTGGCAGCCGGTGCTGCGATCATAAATGACGTGTCGGGCGCGGCCGACCGCGATCTGCTGACGCTCGCCGCCGAGCGGGGCGTTCCCTACGTATTGATGCATGCCAGGGGTGCGAGTGCGAACATGTCCACGCGGGCGGTCTACGGTGACGTCGTGTCCGAGGTCGTGGCCGAGCTGCGTGAGCGCCTTGGAGTCGTAGTCGCAGCCGGTGTCGCGCCGGAAAATGTGATCATCGATCCGGGGATCGGCTTCGCGAAGAAGGCCAGGCACAACTGGGCCCTGCTCGCGCACATGGGCGCCTTCGCCGCGCTGGACCAGCCCCTGCTGGTCGGTACGTCGCGCAAGTCGTTTCTCGGCAGCCTGCTCGCGGACGCCGACGGTCGGTCCCGGCCGGCAGCTGACCGCGACGACGCCACCCAGGCGACAACGGCGCTACTGGCGGCCACCGGGGTCTGGGCGGTACGGGTGCATGCGGTGCGGGCGGCGGCGGACGCCGTCCGGGTCGTGCAGGCATGGCAGGGCGCCCGCGCCCCCTGGCAGCCGCACGATGCGCGCACCCGGTCAGCCCGGCTTCGGTCCGCAGCCGGCGGCTCTGACCCGGGCGGGCCCGGACGTCCACCGGCGGGTGCGGCATGACCGGTGGACCACCGGGAGCGGGATGGCCCGGGGCCGACGGTCCGCTGGCCGCCGCGCCGGACCGGATCGCCCTCACCGGCCTGCGGGTCCACGGCTGCCATGGCGTCCTGCCGGCCGAACGCGCGCTGGGTCAGGAGTTCATCGTGGACGCCGTTCTGTGGGTGGATACCCGGCCGGCGGCCAGGACCGACGACCTCACCGCCACCGTCGACTACGGGACGCTGGCCCGGACCCTGGCCGGGATCGTGGCCGGCGAACCGGTGGATCTGATCGAGACGCTTGCGCACCGGCTGGTTACCGCGTGTCTGGCCGACCACCGCGTTGCCCGGGTCCAGGTGACCGTGCACAAGCCCGCGGCGCCGATCCCACTGCCGTTCACCGACGTCGCGGTCACCGTGACCCGGGACCAGCCCGCGTGACCGGGCCGATACCGCAGCCGGGGCCGCCGACCGCGGTTCTCGCGCTGGGCTCGAACCTGGGTGACCGCCTTGCGCGGCTTCGTGCCGCCGTCCGTGCGCTGCGCGCCCTGGCGATGTCGGAGGTGTACGAGACCACGCCCGTCGGAGGACCCGACCAGGACAATTATCTCAACGCGGTCGTGTTGGTCCCCGCGGCGCCGGCGCGGGCCCTGCTGGCGGCCGTGCGGTCGGCCGAGGAGGCTGCATCGCGGGTGCGGACGGTACGGTGGGGGCCGCGTTCCCTGGATGTCGACGTCATCGCCTGCGGCGAGCTGGTCAGTGACGATCCGGAGATCCTCATCCCACATCCGCGTGCCCACACCCGTGCGTTCGTCTGCGTCCCATGGCTGGACGTCGATCCGGACGCGGTGCTGCCCGGTCATGGTCGGGTAGCCGATCTGGTGGCCGGGCTGGATGCCTCCGGGGTCCACCGAACGCCGTGGAGTCTGCGCCGGTGAAGCCGACCCGGGCGCGTGACCTGGTGGCGGCGGCTGTGGTGGCCGGTGCGCTCACCTACGTTTTCATGATCTTCAATTATCAGAATCTACCGCGATTCCCACACACGGCACCGCTGTCGCTGGTGATCGTCGGATTGGTGGAGGCGCAGACCGCGTCGATCACCCGGCGTCGGTTGCAGGGGCGGCCGGGGACGAGGCCGATCCTGCCGCTGACCGTCGCCCGGCTGGCGGCCATGGCCAAGGCCAGCAGCCTCGCCGGTGCGGCGCTGGCGGGGGCGTGGGCGTCGGTATTCGGTTACGTGCTGCCACGCTCGGACGAGTTCCTCACCGCTGGCACGGATACGATCACCGCCGGTCTGGGAATCGGAGCCGCTGCGGTGCTCGTCGTCGGTGGGCTGTTGCTTGAGCGTGTCTGTCGAGTCCCCAAATCCTAAGTGGGCGGCGGATCTTCAATCGTGTGGACCGGCGTCCGAGCCTTGTGAGCTGGACAGATGGCTTTCGCAACACGCGCTGGAACCCTCGCGGCCGGGATCTCTTACTCTGGTGGTTGTCAACTGGGCGCGCGCAACGCGAGCGCAACGCCGTGATACACCGATGGGGACGTTTGGTTGGTGCGGACCGCGATGGGAGGTCAGTCGGTGGCGGACGGCGTGCGACGGTCTGATGCGGCGAATCCGCGTCGACCAGGGGCCGTGGACGGCACGCCGGAATCGCCGGCATACCCCGATGGAAGCGCGGCCCCGGCACGTGCGGTTCCCGACCGTCGGGACGGCTATCCCCCGGGCCCGCACCGCAACCAGGAGCCGCACCAGGACCCATACCAGGGTCCGTACCAGGGCTCCGGTCAATATCAGGATTCCGGTCAATATCAGAACCCTGGTTCGTATCGGGATGTCGGTTCCCGTCCGCGGCCGGACAGGCCCCCGGCCCAGGATCCCTACCCACCGGCTGGCGGATATCCGGCGCCGGACTCGCGCGCGCCTGGTCCCCACCCGGGCAACGGCGCTGCGCCGCGGGCTGAATACGCTCGCAATGATCGGACGGCTGGCCCCGGCAACGACGCCGGTTACCGCGCCGAGGCGGCGCCCCGTGGCCACGGTCCGGTCGCGCCCGGATACCCGCCGGCCGGTCGATCGTCGACCGACGTCTACGGTGAGAACACCCGATACGCCCCACAGGCCGCGCCCTCAGGGCCACCACCGGTCGATCCCGGTTCCCGTGGCGGCGCGCCGGCCTACCGTTCCGCGCCGCCACGGCCAGGCGGGCCTGGCGGGCCTGGCGGGCCAGGGCCAGGGCCAGGGCCAGGGCAAACTTCCGGTCCGCAACAGACCGCGGTGTCCCACCCCCAGCACGGGGACCGGCATCCCCAGGGTCGGCCCTATCCACCCGACACCGGGGGCTACCGGTCCGGTGGCCCAGGCGCGGGACAGCCGCCGGCGGACTTCGGGCCGGGGTACCCGCAAGCCCGTGGCGGGAACATGCCGCGCAACGGGGCCGCGCCGATCGCGTCGCCCGATGTGGATACCACGACTGTGGGCGGACGTCCCCCCGCGCAGCAGGCTTACCAGGGCCGCGCCGGGGGGCAGCCATCCGCTGGGTCAACGGGGCCGATGCCACGCCATCCCGCGGATTCGACGCCACCCAGGGGATCGGCGGGGGCTGCGGCGGGGGCCTCGGTGCGGGAATCGGGGATGGACGACGGATCCGCCGGTACAGGCGGTGTACGGCGCCCCCGTGAGACCCGTGAGACCCGTGAGACCACCGAGGCTACCGACCGGCCGAAGGGAGTCGCCCCGCCGCGTACCACCCGAGCACGCGCCGACGCTGCCGGCACCGGCGCCCGACGTCCGGGCGCGGATCGAGCGGACCGGCCCGTCAGGACGGAGCGATCCGCGAGCTCGGTCACGCCCGACCAGGCTGGCCGCGGTCGGTCCGAACGCGTGCGTGGCCGACGTCGGGATGACCATGGCAGCGCGCCATCCTCGATTGAGGACACCGGTTCGCACCGGGCACAGCCCCGCAACGCCGTCGCAGGCACGCCACTGCTGCGGCGTCTGCTGTACGCGGTGGTGATTCTCGCGGTCGCCTTCGCCGTCGGGGGTGGCGCCGGGTTCGTCTGGCAGAAGATCAATCCCGGTAAGGCCGCCACCGCGGCCCGGCCGGCCACCGCGCCGAACGGCACGGCCGCCGCGGCGGGGCCGTCGGCATCAGCAAGCCCCGCCGCTGGCCCGGGCACCACAACGGCCCCCGCGACGGTACCGGCTGACTGGGTCGCCGTCACCGACGCGAAGCAGCGGGCGAAGTTCTCTCATCCGCCGGGGTGGAATCAACGCAGAGACAACACCGCCGTCTTTTTCATCGAGGCCCCGGCGGGAACAACATCGGGATCCGGAACAGCATCGGGATCCGGGACGGCGACGGGCGGGCCTCGGATGATCGGAGTCGCGCGTGTCGCGGCTACGGATCAGCGGGCGGCGCTCAAGGCCGTCCAGGACTCCGAGTTCGCCACTCAGCCTGGGTTCACCCAGGAGAGGTCCGGACAGGTCACGGACACGACCGCCGCACCGAGCCAGGAGCTGGTCGGCTCCTACCTGCGCGAGGGGCAACGAGTCACCTACGTGATGCGGGCACTGTCGGCCGGGGACGCGGTCTATGTCCTGATCGCCCGGTCGTCATCGGCACAGGCGGACACCGCGACGACCCTGGTGGCGAGCTTGCGGGCGTCGTTCACCCCGGCCTGACCGACGCGGTCCACCCCGGCCTGACCGACGCGTTTCAGAGGTTGGGTCCGGCTCGGTGCGACCGCATCGGCGCGAGCAGCCGCCAGAGCACCTCTGTGGTGTTGAACTGTGCCGGACCGCTGCTGGGTGGCCAGTCATGGGCGACACCGGGAAGCAGGAACTCCACGACCCGCTGGTCGGACGAGCAGCTCGTCTCCTTTCTTGTCGCCGAGTAATGGCCGCCGGCCGGGGATGCGGCTGTGGCGGGGGCTTTGGGCGTGGGCGTGGGCGTGGGCGTTGCCTGGCCACCGGCCGCATCCTCGGTCGGCACCCCGTCGGCGTCGGTTCTGACGCTGTCGTCCGGTTGCGGGGGCGAAGGGCAGCCGGCTCTGGCCCGGAACGGCTTCAGGCTGTCCTCGACCGATGTGAGCGATGCCCCCAGGACATCGGACCAGGCGGTGCCTTCGTAGGGAACGCGTTCATCGAGCTGTCCGTGCACGGCCACCACACCGATCGGGGCCGCCGGTGTGCAGCCTGCGATCTGCCGACTGGCTGCCACCACGGCGATGCCGGCGATTTCGGACGGGTGCTCACACGCGTAGCGGTACGCGAGCATCCCACCGTTGGAGAAGCCGACCAGAATCACCCGGTGACGGTCGATGGGATAGTGCTGTTCGAGATGGGAGATGAGGGCCCGCAGCCATCCGACGTCGTCGACATGCTCGGCGGCGGCCTGCCCGCAGCAGGTGCCGGCGTCCCACGATTTGTCCAGACCATCGGGATAGGCCACGGCGACGCCGGCACTGGCGGCGAGGGCATCGATGCCCCACTTCGCCTGGGGTTCGCGACCGTCGTTCGCAATGCTGTGCAGCGCGACGACGAGCGGAAAGGGCCGCGGGGATGTGGCCGGCGGCAGGGTGAGGCGCAGCTGCGGCGTTCGCCCTGACCGTTCGTAGGCGTCCGGTCCGATCGTCGGGGTGGCGGCGCCACCCACGGGCGTGATCGGCGTCCGGTGAGACCGGCTCACGGTGGTGCACCCCGTCAGGTACCAGGTCAGGACAAGTACGAACCCGGTGATGAGGCTGAGCATGGTGCGGCGACGCGAGGATGGCACCACTCGGATTTTGTCCCGCCCGCCAGACGGGCCTGTCATCGGTGTCGGTGTTGATCTCCTCGTGGACTGCGAAGGCCACGGATGACGCTCGTCTCGCCATCCCGGCCGGTGTGTGGTGCGGGACCCGCGGTGGATCCGGGCAGGGCCGAAAAGACGCCTGACTCCGGTGCCGCGCCCTGGCTACCCAGGCCGCATCCCGACGGTGTCTGCAGTGTCGTTGGGGTTGTGGCGGGCGTTGGGGTTGTGGCCGCAGGCATTGGGGCGGACGCCGACATGTGATCTTTCGCTCGACCCCGGACGATGTCAGTGCCGGGCCTGTGCCCGTCTGTCCTGACCACGCCGAGACGGGGTCGGTCAGTCGGGCCGGTCCGGTCTACCGGATCGGTGATATCGGTAATATCGATGACATCGGCCATGTCGGCTATATCAGCTACCTCGACATCACCTACATCTGTCAGGTCGGCTGTATCCGACGTGGCTGCCTCATCAGGACGCTCTGGCCGCGGGCTGATCGCGGCGGCGGCGCGCCGGTAGCGGACAAACGCCTCCTGAGCGCGGTTCTCCAGGTTGTCGACCAGTTCGAGCTGCTCGCGGACACGACGCTCACCGGCTGGTCCGGCGGCGAGAAGGTCCGACAGGCAGCGGTCGACCGCGCGACGGGCCTGCAGCCAGACAAGGAGCAACCGGGAGCGCTCCAGGTCTGATGGCATGTCCACCGAAATATCTCCCCCGCTTCCCGCGCTCCGCGCAGGTGGCCTGCGGCCGCGGACGGCCTGGGGACCCAGGCCGTCCGGCAGGCCGAATCCAGCGCGCCGCATGGCGGAGCGACGGGACCGGCGCCGCCGTTGGTCGCGACACTCCGTCGTACCCAGAGTGCCTCACCCGCATCCCTCGCGTGCGTCAGTTCGCACAAGGAGCATGGGTGCGTCGTGGGGATCTCGGATGGTTTGGGTGGTCCTTGGGTCTGATGGCGTGGTGTTCGTGATTGCCGAGTGTGAGCATCGTTCCAGATGTGACTGCCATGTCATATCTTTATGAAGTCATGTCGTTACGAGGTCAGGTTCTCCTGCGGCCAGGTTGTCACGACGGTTGCCCCGGCTCGGGGTCGAGGCCTGATCCGCCGGTTGCCGTGGACGTGTCCCGTTCGTGCTCGGGGATCGGATCCGCAGGGTCCGCCGTCTGCCCGCCGTTGCCGTGACCCGCCGTCACCGGGTCACCGACCGGGTCACCGACCGGGTCACCGACGAGGTCGCTCACCGGGACGACCATCGGCTCCTCGGCGGCGGCACGAGCCCGGTTGTCCCGCCAGGTGGACCTGGCGGTCGTCAGCTCCGGGCCACCACGGCGTAGAACCTCCTCCCAGCGGCGTTGCATCGGACGAATCAGGCCACCACCCACCCCGACCACCGTCACCCCGGTGACCGTCGTGAGCAGGGCGTAGAGCATCGGGGTTGTCACTGCGGTGGCAAGTCCGAGTTCGTCGAGGGCGGCCTTGCCAAATCCGATCATTATGAGCACGGTTGTGGTGGTCGCTGCGGTGCTCGCGTAGTGAAGGCCGGTCAGCGCCTCGCCGACGAAGGCGCGGGCGGCCGATGCAAGGGTGACGCCGAGTACGAGCACCGCACAGGCGAGAATCGCGTGCGCGAGCAGGATGGCGAGGTCGCGGACGAGGTCGCTGACGGGGTTCGTGCCGAACAGGCCGAGGGCCAACTGGAAGAGCGCAAGGAGTGCAACGGCGAACACCAGCCGTAACACGCCGACGCGCAGCTCGTGGGCGGGCCGGCGGAGCGCGCGGGTGA
This sequence comes from Protofrankia sp. Cas3, assembly GCF_963555955.1. Lineage (NCBI taxonomy): Bacteria > Bacillati > Actinomycetota > Actinomycetes > Frankiales > Frankiaceae > Protofrankia > Protofrankia sp. Cas3. The sequence continues at coordinate 8,363 of NZ_CAUVXP010000093.1, read as the reverse complement.
GCCCACCCCGGTCGAGCAGGTTGTCGGCGCCGGCGCGGTCAAGGAGATGGTTGATGATTCTGATGACGGCGCGGACGGCCAGGCCGCCAGCGAACATGATGAACGCAAACGCCCCGATTTTTGGCACGATCTGGGCAAAATATGACCATACATCCGATAAGCCCTCATTCCACCCGGCGGCCTGCGGTGCCAATAGTCCCCACTCCCATCGCGACGGTCGTGTCCCAGGTCGGTTGCGCACCGGTCGGTCCTGCCCTGGTCGGTCGTGCGCTGGTCACTCGTGCGCTGGCTGCTCGTGCACTGGTCACTCGTGCGTGTGGGCGCATTGTCACCTGACGATCGCTGTCTACCGATCGTTACCGGTTGCCCACCGCACGCACCGAAACAGCACACCTCATCGGTAACGATCGCACCATGTTGCCACACGGGCGCGGAAAGTAGCGTTCGTGTAGTCCGTCCGTGGATGCGCATGGCGTGGGTGTCACATGATTGTTCGCAGACCGCCGCATGGCGGGGGAGTATCGGAAGATCATGAACCGACTACTGGTTGGCGATCTTCCGGACGATCTGCCGCGCGACCCGGTTCACCACGGCCTGGTCGGGGTCGTCGAACACGCGGCCGACGACGAAGGAACTCTGGACCTGGCCGTGGAACACGAACATCAGATCGAAGGTCATCGGTATCGGCGGCCCGTCCAGAGTCATGGTCGCCTTCACCCTGGTCAGTGCGCTGACGCCGGGGGGCGGCTTGCGGGCTGACGCTGCCCCAACCGTGAACGTGCTGCTGGCGGGCAGGTCAGCGGCCTTGGCGTACTCGCGTTGGAGCAGTTGGCCGACGCAGGACGGGAAGGATGACTCGGCGGCGACTTGAACGGCACTCGCAATCACGTTGGCTGGATATACCGCCGCCACGGATCCCATGAAGACCTGGCTGTCACTCGTGGTGAAGTACGGTCCCTTGGCCGAGTCCAGCGGCTCCACCTTCGACCCGGCGCTGGATTCACCCATGCACGAGGCGAAACTGGTCATCGCGGCGACCGACAGCGCGCCACGGTTGTCCAGCGACGTACTGGCCCCGAAACCGGTCGTCTCCGACCCCTCGGTCAGCACGTAGTCGTCGGCGTGCAGCGACGTACGGGCGGCCGCCTCCTGAGTCGGGGGCACGGGATCGGTTCCCACCGCGGCCGGACCAGGGACTTTTCCGCCTCCGCAGGAGCTGGTTGCGAGCCCCAGCAGGACGCAGACCAGACCGAGGCCGAGGGCCTGGACCCGCCCGCGCCGCGCCGCCAGCAACGTCCCCATCACCTGTGTACCCCCTGGATGCCGCCGTGGGTTCGGTTCGGCCGTTGCCATGATCTCCGACAGCGCGAAAATCCATGATCGCGTCACCGTTGGCCTGAGCGCCCACCGGTTGGTCCAGTATGCACCGGTTACGTCGAAGGCCTCCGAACGATGTGAATCCGGTGTTGTCGGAACAGCACTGGATTCACATCGTTCGCGGCAGCGGGCCAGCAGCGGGCCAGCAGCGGGCCAGCAGCGGGCCAGCAGCGGTGGATCAGACCGCGATTTCCACCGGGGTACCCAGCGGGAGCATTTTCGCGAGCCTGGTGATGACATCGTTGCGAACCCGGATGCAGCCGTGGCTGACATCCTGCCCGATCAGGTTGGGCTGGTTCGTTCCGTGGATACCGATCACCGGGGCCTGCCCGTCGAAGGAGTCGAGGGTGGTGGAGAACCCGCTGAGCCCGAAGGCGTACGGACCGTAGGCGCCGGCCGGGTTGCGTGGCTGTAGCAACTCGGTCAGGTAGAAGTGACCGCCGGGCGTCGGGGTGTCAGTTGTGCCCACGGCGATGGGCTCGTCCACGACGACCGTGGTCCGGTCATAGACCCGCAGGCGGTGGTCCTTGCGGGCAACCACGATGTGGTAGCCCGTAAGGCTGGCCTTCACCTGGGACGCCTTCACCCAGCCGGTGCTGCCGTTGGGCTCCACCGGCAGCAGGACGTGCCACCAGTTCGGGAGTTTCGCCACCACCAGGAACACCCGCGGAGCACCTGCCGGGTTCGGGCTGTGTAGTTGGGAGGACGCGGTTTTCGCCGTGGGGGTCTTGTAGATGTCCACCACCGCGCCGGTCGCGGTCACGACCGTGTTCATCCCGTCGGCGTTGACGGCGGTCACGGCCGCGAGCTGGCTGCTCACCGGATCCGGAAGGGCTGTCGCGGACGCCTGTGCCTGGGCCTTCGAGCCCCCTCCGCCGCAGCCGGTCAAGGCAACCATGCCGACGACGACGACGATCAGCGCGATCTTCATGCGCCTGCCGGTTGGGCGGTGATCGGTTGGGCGGTGATCGGTGGAAACCGATATGGCGGACGCCGCCGGCCCGAATCCGGGGCGACGGCGTCCGATCAGAGCTGAGGAGGTCATCCCGTGTAGTGAACCTTGTCGGTGACGACAGCCGTTGCCGGGGCTGCTACCGGCGCGGTCGTCGTCGACACCGGCACGGTCCCGCCGCCACCCGCACCGCTCGTCGAGGTCGCGGTTGGGGACGCCGTGGTGGTGGTCGCGCAGTGCGCGATGGCGAAGGCCGGGATCGCCAGCACGACGTCTCCGGTCTCCACGTCGACTGCGCCCGCGATCACGGCATCGGCCGACGAATCCAGCGAGATGGTCTTGCCGGCCCCGATCGCACCGAAGTTGTAGTTGACGTTGGTGTCGATCCACGCAAAGCCGTATGCCTTGGCGGCGGTGTTCTTGAGCGTCCAGGCAGGGCCCTTCGGGCCGCAGGTGAAGCTGACCACCAGCGGCTGGGGCACCAGGTCAGCCAGGGACACGTCATCCGGCAGCCAGGGAGCGAGATCGACAAGTCGTTTGTCCAGGTCGGTCAGCGGCATTCCGGGAATCGACGGAAGGCCCGACGGAAGGGACACGCCACCCGGCCGCTTGGTCACCGGTGGCTGGGACGGCAGCGCATCCTTGTCCTGCGGCGGTACCGCGGGCGTCGCACTCCCTACCGACCCGGCCGGCGGCGTCGGGACCGGCGTAGCGGTGTCAACCGCATCCGGTCCGGCCGGTGCCGGCGCGCCAGCAGTTGCGGTGGATGCGGCGGGCATTGTGTTCGCTGCGTCGGTGTCGTTTGTCGCCCAGGCCGCAGGCGCGGCCAGCCCGACGGTTATCGAGCCGATTACGCAGGCCAGAGCCAGTCGCGTCCTGCCCAAACGCATTGTGTGTGTCCCCTCAGACGTCAGGTGGGCTGGCTACAGGGCTTGTGGCCACCGTCACAGCCGCATTTCCGGGGAACCATACCAACGCGCTTTTCGGGGCTCGCGGGCGGGGTGGCATGCGATGAACAAGGACCCGTAGACGTGTGAGTGTGTTGTAGACGTGTGAGTATGTTTTGGTCTCGTAGGTTGTCAGTCTGGCTCGGTCAGTTAGGTTACATGATCAGCTGGTAGCTGAAAAAGTCACCGGCCACGGCCTATTCGCCCACCGCCCACCTTTCGGGGATCGTCGGTCGGGGTTCGTCAGTGCGGCCGCTCGTTCGGCTCCCGCACCACTTCGCGGCTCTCGGCTGCGGTGATGGCGTCCTGCGAGTCATAGCGGATGAACGACGGAACAGCCGCCGCGAGCAACGCGGCGCCGGCAACGCATGCCAACCCGCCGCTGACCACTGAGAACATCGGCGAGACCAGGGCTGCCGTCGTTCCCGCCTCAAGGTCCCCCAGGCGCGGGCCGCCCGCGACGACCACGATGAACACCCCCTGAAGGCGTCCGCGCATCGCGTCCGGTGTGGCGACGTTGAGCATCGAGTTCCGGAACACCGCACTGACCATGTCGGCGGCGCCGGCGGTGGCGAGCAGCAGCACACCGGCGGCGAGGTTGTGGACGAGCCCGAATCCGGCGATTGACATACCCCAGATGATCACGGCGATGACCACGGCCAGCCCGTGGCGCCGGATGCGGCCGAACCAGCCGCCGACCACCGCCCCGGCCAGCGCGCCTGCGGCGACCGCGGCGTAGAGCAGCCCGGCGGTCTGCGTCCCGCCACCGAACTGTGTCCCGGCGAGCTCGGGGAACAGCGCCCGCGGCATTCCGAAAACCATCGCGACGATGTCTATGGCGAACGTCATGAGCACTATCGGTTGGCCGCGTAGGAAGCGTAGTCCGTCGAGGACGCTTGCGACGTCGGCTCGGGTGCCGCCGCCCGTCGGCGGCATCGACGGCAGCCGCGCGAGCGCATAGAGCGCGGCCCCGAAGGTCACGACGTCCATCCCGTAGGCGAGGGTGTAGCCCGACGCCGCGACCGCCACCCCGGCAAGCAGCGGACCGGCGGTCAGGGCGGTGTTCCAGCCGATCTGCGCCAGCGCCGTGGCCGCGGGAAGCTCCCGCAGCGGCACGAGGTTCGGCGTCATCGACCGCCGGGCCGGTTGGTCGACGGATATCAGCGCGGACTGGGCGGCCACGAGGGCGAACAGCGGCCAGATCGTATGCAGGTCGACAAGCGCGAGAGCGAACAGCCCGACCGACACCGCGGCCAGCCCGCTGGAGGTGACCAGCGCAAGCCGCCGGCGGTCGACGGCGTCCGAGATCGCCCCGCCGAACATCCCGAAGACGACCAGTGGCACCAGAGCGACCAGGCCGGTCAGTCCGACCGTGAACGAGGACCTGGTGATGTCGTAGACCTGTAGCGGTACCGCGGTGGTAGTGATCATTGAACCGACCGCGGAGACGGTCTCGCCCGCCCACATCCGCCGGTAGGCCGGGTAGGCCCGCAGCGGCCCGATGTCGGTCAGGACGGTGGCGGCGATCCGCCGGCCGAGCCCCGGGGCCCGTCCCCGGGACGTCACGTGGTCGGGCTCCGGAGCCGAGTGGCCGGCGGTCTGCCCTGTGGTCTGCCCGGCGGTTGCGCCGGTGCCGACCACGGTGTCGGGCTTCCTCACGGTGCCAGGCGTTCGATCACCCAGCGCTCACCGCGGGCCGGGCGACACGCCTCATCCGCGCCGGTCCGGCGGAAGCGGAGCCGGTCGTGGAGCCGGTCGTGGCGGCCCGCCCAGAACTCGACGCTGTCCGGGACGAGCCGTATCCCGCCCCAGAACGGCGGTACCGGGACCGGCCCGGGTTCGGGCCAGCGGCCGGCGAGGGCTGCCCGGCGCTGCTCAAGCACATCCCGGGAACTGATCGTTTCGGACTGGTGGCTCACCCACGCCGCGAGCTGGGACCCACGCGGGCGGGTGTGGAAGTAGGCCGCGGTCTCCTCGCCTGACACCCGTTCGAGCGCACCGGCCGCGACGACCTGGCGTCCCAGCGCATGCCAGGGAAAGACCAGCGAGCCGTAGGGGTTCGCCGCCGCGTCGCGGCCCTTGCGGGATGTGTGGTTGGTGAACAGCGTGAAGCCGCGTTCGTCGAACGCCTTGAGCAGGACGATGCGGGCGCTGGGCCGGCCGCGTGCGTCGGCCGTGGCGAACACCATCGCGTTCGGTTCGACCAGTGCCGATCCCGGTTCGGCGGCGGCGGCGGACGCCTCGGTGAACCATCGTGCGAACTGACTCAACCAGGTAGGGGCGAGATCGGATTCGGACAGCCCACCGGTGGCGTACTCGCGCCGCTGGGTCGCCGGGTCCGCAACGGCCGGCGGCGCATCGCGGTTCGGGTGTTGCGACACCTGACCGATCCTGGCACCCGGCTGACCGCGGCACCTGGGAATCGGCATCCGATCGCGGAACCGCAGCGACGAGTTGTGAGCTGTGACACATCGAGTGGATGGCACCAGGTGGCGTGGCGTCGGGCACGTCCGTCCGATGGGTAGGGTTCACCGGTGCCGGAGGTTACCGGTTCTGTGCCGGGCCGGCGCCGCCCTGTGGTTGGCCTGTGGTTGGCCTGGGCGAATGTGGCACTACCCCCGACAACAGGGCAGGATGCAGACAGGCAATTGGGTATGCCGATGTAAGCAGCTCACATCAGTTACGGCTGGCGTTCGGTGCTCGGGAATGGCCCGGCGTACCGCCAACGGCACCGGCCGGGGACAGGAAGCGGAGCCCGGACTTCGATGGCCGACAGGACAAGCGACTTCAAGCCCGGCCTGGAAGGCGTGATCGCCTTCGAGACCGAGATCGCGGAGCCGGACAGGGAAGGTAGCGCGCTGCGGTATCGCGGCGTCGACATCGAGGACCTCGTCGGCAAGGTCGACTACGGTCATGTGTGGGGGTTGCTCGTCGACTCCTCCTTCGAGCCCGGCCTGCCGCCGGCGGAGCCCTTCCCGTTGCCGGTGCACTCGGGCGACATCCGGGTGGATGTGCAGAGCGCGCTTGCCACGCTCACTCCCTACTGGGGTTTCGGCCAGCTCATCGACATCTCCGACGCCGAAGCCCGGGACAACCTGGCGCGGGCGTCGGTGGTGGCGCTGTCCTTCGTCGCGCAGGCGGCACGCGGTCTCGGTCTGCCCGCCGTCCCGCAGAAGGAAGTCGACAAGGCCCGCACGATCACTGAGCGTTTCATGATCCGCTGGCGGGGAGAGCCGGATCCCAAGCATGTCCAGGCAGTGGATGCCTACTGGGTATCAGCTGCTGAGCACGGTATGAACGCGTCCACCTTCACCGCCCGGGTGGTGGCCTCCACCGGTGCGGACGCGGCGGCCGCACTGTCCTCGGCGGTCGGGGCGCTGTCCGGTCCGCTGCATGGCGGGGCGCCGTCCCGGGTGCTCGCGATGCTGGACGATGTCGAGCGCACCGGCGACCCGGTCGGTTACGTGCGCCGCGCGCTTGACCGCAAGGAGCGGCTGATGGGTTTCGGCCACCGGGTGTACCGCGCGGAGGATCCGCGCGCCCGGGTGCTACGGCGGACGGCCCGCGACCTTGGTTCACACCGTTACGAGGTGGCCGAGGCGCTGGAAGCCGCGGCCATCGAGGAGCTCACGAACCGGTACCCGGACCGCCCGCTGCGGACGAACGTCGAGTTCTGGTCCGCCGTCGTGCTGGACTACGCGCAGGTGCCGCCGCACATGTTCACGTCCATGTTCACCTGTGCCCGTACCGCCGGTTGGAGCGCCCACATCCTGGAGCAGAAGCGCACCGGACGCCTCATCCGCCCGTCCGCGCGCTACATCGGTCCGGCGCCGCGACCGCTGGGTGACGTCCATGCCTGACGGCATCGTCATCCCCGGGCATCTGCGTCCCGTTGACGGGCGCTTCGGTTGCGGCCCGTCCAAGGTTCGGCCCGAGGCGGTCGCCCAGCTCGCCGCGACCGGAACGTCCCTGCTCGGGACGTCGCACCGGCAGAAGCCCGTGCGCAACCTGGTCGGACGCGTCCGCGCGGGTCTCGCCGACCTGTTCTCGCTGCCCGACGGCTACGAGGTGGTGCTCGGCGTCGGCGGCTCCACGGCCTTCTGGGATGTGGCCGCGTTCAACCTGGTGCGGGAACGTTCGCAGCATCTGGTGTTCGGGGAGTTCGGCGGAAAGTTCGCCGACACCGCTAAGGGCGCGCCGTTCCTGGCCGAGCCGTCGATCATCACCTCGGCGCCCGGCAGCCATCCCGACTGGGCACCCGAGCCGGGCATCGACGTGTACGCCACCCCGCACAACGAGACGTCCACGGGCGCGGCGAAGCCGGTCCGCCGGCCGGTCGGGGCGGACGAGGGTGCGCTGCACCTGGTCGACGCGACCTCCGGCGCGGGCGGGCTACCCGTCGACATCCGCGAGGTCGATGCCTACTACTTCGCGCCGCAGAAGAGCTTCGCCTCCGACGGCGGGCTGTGGGTGGCGCTGCTCTCACCGGCCGCGATCGAACGGTTGGCTGAGATCGCTGCGTCCGATCGGTGGATCCCGCCGTTCCTGGACCTCACGACCGCCCGGGACAACAGCTCCAAGGACCAGACCTACAACACCCCGGCGGTGGCCACCCTGTTCCTGTTCGCCGACCAGGTCGAGTGGATGCTCGCCCGCGGCGGCTTGGACTGGTGCGTGCGGCGGACGGCCGAGTCGTCGTCCATTCTCTACACCTGGGCGGACAAGGTGCCCTATGCGACACCGTTCGTCACCGATCCGGCACAGCGTTCACAGGTCGTGGTCACCATCGACTTCGACGGCGTGGACGCGGCGGTTGTCGCGAGTACCCTGCGCGCGAACGGCATCGTGGATGTCGAGCCGTATCGCAAGCTCGGCCGTAATCAGCTGCGGGTCGCCTGCTTCCCGGCCGTTGAGCCGGCCGACATCCAGGCACTGACCGGCGCCGTCGACTACGTCGTCGAACGTCTGTAACCGGCTCGGATCCGTAACCGGCTCGGATCCGTAACGGGCTCGACCCGACACGACGATCTTTCGAGGTTTGGTCGACGGAGAAGGCCTTGTTGATCGCACAAACCTCGAAAAATCAT